>JBIOVC010000343.1:0-4997 GCA_044867545.1 Hyphomicrobiaceae bacterium
CGTCGCTGGCCTGCGGAGGATAAGCTGCGGATCATGTCGGAGGCGCTGGAGCCGGGTGCCGTGGTCGCGTCGGTGGCCGACCGCAATGGGGTGTGCCGGTCGCAGCTCTACACGTGGTTGCGGCTGGCGCGGGACGATCGGTTGCCTGGCATCTCGATCGCGCCCCAGCCCGCCACTTCGTTCGTTCCGGTTCGCATCGGGCCGCCTGCAACGTCGGCACCGGGCATCGGTGCGCCTGCATCGCCGCCGCCGGACACCCGTCCTGCGCTCGCCTCGCGCGGTCGCACGAGCGTGGTCGAGGTCATTCTCGGCAACGGCCGCACGCTCAAAGTCGACGAGAGCATTGATCCGGCGGCGCTCGCCCGGCTCGTCGACGCGCTCGACGGAGGTCGCTCGTGATCACCGCGCCAGCCGGCGTGCGCATTTATCTGGCGTGCGGCGTCACCGATATGCGGCGCGGCTTCGACGGCCTCAGCATGATGGCCCAGGACGTTCTGAAGCAGGACCCGTTCTCCGGAGCGATCTTCTGCTTCCGAGGTCGCCGGGGCGATCTGGTCAAGGTTCTTTACTGGGATGGTCAGGGCTTTTGCCTGTTCGCCAAGCGTTTGGAGAAGGGCCGCTTCACGTGGCCGGCGACGAAGGAGGGCTCGGTCACGCTGACCCCGGCACAATTGTCTATGCTGCTCGAGGCGCTTGAGTGGCGCGCTCCACGACCGACATGGCAGCCGACGCTGGCGGGATAAACTGTGGGCCGCGACCACGTGACTCTGCTGCCGCGACGCGCGAAGCAGATAAATCCTGGGCATGCCGCTTGACCCCGACCAGCCACCTGACGACATCGCCGAGTTGAAGCGGCTGCTGCTCGCGAAAGATGCCGAGCTGACCGCGGCCAAGAACGGGCTCATCGTCTCCTCGCTAACCATCGAGAAGCTGAAGGCGCAGCTCGCCAAGCTCCGTCGTGAGAAGTTCGGCTCGGGCTCCGAGCGGATCGAGCGTGCGATCGCCCAGCTCGAGCTGGCGCTGGAAGAGGCGGAGGCCGCGAAGGCCGAGGCCGAAGCGTCAGCGCCGCAATCACCCGAACCGGACACGCCGAGCCCTGATGCGCAGTCTGACGAGGTCCCCGCTCCGGAGAAGAAGAAACGCCGCCACTTCCCGCCCGAGCTGCCGCGGCGGGACGTCGTGCATATGCCCGACGGCGTATGCAAAACCTGCGGTGGCACCGAGCTGCGCACCGTGAGCCACAGCATCACCGAGGTGCTGGCTTACGTCCCCGCGCGCTTCGAGGTGATCCGCCACGTGCGTCCTGCGTGCTCGTGCCGCAAATGCGAGAGCATGGTGCAGGCTCCGATGCCGGAGCTGCCCATCCCGCGCGGCATGGTGGACGCGAGCTTCCTCGCTCACATCGCGGTCGCCAAGTTCTGCGATCACATTCCGCTCTATCGCCAGGTCGAGAGCTATGCCCGCAGCGGCCTCGATCTCGATCGCGGGCAGCTCGCCGAATGGCTCGGACACGTCGCATGGCTGCTGCGCCCGTTGGTCGAGCTGATCGCCGCGCACGTGATGGCCGGCAGCGTGATCCACGCCGACGACACGCCGGTGCCGGTGCTAGCGCCGGGTGCTGGCAAGACCAAGACCGGCCGCCAGCGGGTCTACCTGCGCGACGAGCGTCCGCACGCAGGATCGGCGCCGCCGGCCGTGCTGTACCGCTACACGCCAGATCGGAAAGGCGAGCACTGCCGCAAGGAGCTCACCACCTTCGTCGGCTGGCTGCACGCCGACGGTTGTGCGGGCTTTGGCAACCTCTATGAGATCACGGGCGCCCGATCCGCCGACGCGCCGCTGCTGCAAGGGCCGCCGCGCGTCGCCGAAGTCGCGTGCTGGGCCCATGTCCGGCGCGGCTTCTTCGATGAGTACGCGTCGTATAAATCGGCGATCGCGAAAGAGGCGCTCGATCGAATCGGCGCGTTGTTCGATATCGAGCGGACGATCACCGGCCACCCGCCCGAAATCCGACGAGCCGTGCGCCAGCGCACAGCACGACCGAGGATTGATGAGCTGGCCACCTGGCTCGACGCGCAGCTCAAGCTGATTCCAGGCAAGAGCGATCCGGCCGGTGCCATGCGTGGTACGCCCGCTCGCGGTGGGATGCGCTCACGCGCTACCTCGACAACGGGCGTCTGGAGATATCGAACAACGCCGCCGAGAACCAAATCAGGCCAGTGGCTCTGGGCAGAAAAAACGGGTTGTTCAGCGGCTCGGATGCGGGCGGCGAGCGCGCGGCGGCGTTCTATACGCTCATTCGAACCGCGCGACTCAACGGCATTGAGCCCGAGGCGTGGCTCTCTGACGTGATCGCCCGCATCGGCGCCCACCCAATCAACCGGCTCGCCGAGCTGCTGCCCTGGAACTGCTCTCCATCGGCGACGCAGAGCGTCGCCGCGTGAGCCTGCCACCGTCAAGCGGAAGATGCTGTAGTTCCAGGCGCTCTCTTACCTCAATGGTAAGCGTCCCCTGACGGCTACGGCCATGAGGGCTTGGCTGGGCGCAGCGAACACCTGATCATAACTGTCCTTACGACTGCACTTAAGGACGGTAATGAGCAGATTGCCGGAGGTGATCAGCACGGTTCGGCGTCGGCGGTCGTGGAGCACCGAGGAGAAGGTCGCCATCCTCGACGCGGCGTTCCGGCCGGGCGGCTCGGTCGCAACGGCTGCCGACCGGTTCGACGTGTCGCGTGCTCTGATCTACCTGTGGCGCAAACAGGTGCGTGCCGGCCTGATCCCCGGCGTGACTATCAGCGATGCCGGCGCGGCAGCCTTTGCGCCGGTCGCGGTTGTTCCCGCTACGCCTGCTCACGTCGCCTCCACCTTTGCAGAGCGTCCCCATAGAGGGCGCCGGCACACTGGGCTGATCGAGGTGCGGCTCATCAACGGTCGCACGATCCGGGCCGACGAGAGTATCGATCCTGCAGCACTCGCCCGCCTTGCTGCCGCGCTCGACGGGGCCAGCGAATGATCGCGATCCGACCGGGCGTGCGTATCTACCTGGCGATGGGCCCGACCGACATGCGCAAGGGATTCGACGGCCTGTCGATGTTGGCGCAGGAGGTGCTGAAGCAGGAACCGTTCTCGGGACACCTGTTCGTGTTCCGCGGCAAGCGCGGCGATCTGGTGAAGGTGCTCTACTGGGATGGCCAGGGCTTCTGCCTGTTCGCCAAGCGGCTGGAGAAGGGCCGCTTCGTGTGGCCGATCACCAAGCAAGGCTCGGTCACCCTCACCCCCGCGCAGCTGTCGATGTTGCTGGAAGGCATCGACTGGCGAACTCCTCAACGCACGTGGCAGCCGACAGTCGCGGGATAGTGGCGAAGCAGCTTATTGCATCGGCATGGGAAGCGCCGCCGACCTGCCCGACGACATCGATGAGCTGAAGCGTCGGCTTATTGCGGCCGAAGCCGGATTGCTGGCGAAGACGCTGGAAGCCGAGAAGCTGAAGTTCGAGCTGGCGCGGCTGAGGCGGATGGCGTTCGGTCGATCGTCGGAGCGCATCGAGCGCGAGATCGAGCAGCTGGAGCTGAAGCTCGAGGAGATCGAGACGACAGCGGCGGTCGCGGGCCTGCCCGAGATCTCGGAGCCCGATCCTGCATCGGCCGCGCCGCCGGAGAAGAAGCCGCGCCGCAAGCTGCCCGAGCACTTGCCACGCCGCGAGCAGAGGCACGAGCCCGCCACCTCCGCTTGCCCGCGCTGCGGTTGCGAGCGTCCGCGCAAGGTCGGCGAGGACGTGACCGAGGTCTTGGAGTACGTGCCCGGCCGCTTCGAGGTTGTGCAGCACGTGCGACCGGCCTACTCGTGCGCCAAGTGCGAGGCGATGACGCAGGCGCTCATGCCGACGATGCCGATCCCGCGGGCGATGGCCGGCGCCAGCGTGCTCGCACACGTGATCATGTCGAAGTACGCCGACCATCTTCCCCTCTATCGCCAGGCCGAGATCTACGCGCGCGACGGCCTCGATCTCGATCGCGGCACACTCGCCGATTGGATGGGCAAGGCGGCGTGGCTGTTGCGCCCGCTCGCCGATCGCATTGGCAGCCATGTGATGGCGGGCAACGTGATCCATGCCGACGACACGCCGGTGCCCGTGCTGGCGCCCGGCAACGGCAAGACCAGGACCGGTCGGTTGTGGGTCTACCTGCGCGACGAGCGCCCACATGCCGGGCCCGCGCCTCCGGCCGTGCTCTATCGCTACACGCCCGACCGCAGGGGCGAACGCTGCCGTGAACACCTGAGCTCGTTCGCGGGCCACCTGCACGCCGACGGCTACGCCGGCTTTGCCGAGCTCTACGCGAGCGCCGAGGGCAAGCCTGCCAACGTCACCGAGGTCGCCTGCTGGGCCCACGTGCGGCGCAAGTTCTTCGACGTGCACAAGGCCAACGGCTCTCCCATCGCGCACGAGGCGCTGGAGCAGATCGGGGCGCTGTTCGAGATCGAGCGCACGATTGCAGGCACGTCTCCGGGGCGGCGGCGCGCCGTGCGCCAGAGCTCGGCCAAGGAGAAGCTCGACAGGCTCGCGGAATGGTTCGACCAACAGCTCGAGCTTCTGTCCGGCAAGAGCGAACTCGCCGGCGCCATCCGCTATGCCCGATCACGCTGGGACGCGTTGACCGCCTACGTCGATGACGGCCGACTGGAGATCTCGAACAACGCTGCCGAAAATGCGATCCGGCCCGTCGCGTTGGGCCGCAAGAACTGGCTCTTCGCCGGCAGCGATGCCGGCGGCGACAGGGCCGCCATCTTCTACACGCTGATCCGCTCAGCCAAGCTCAACGGCCTCGAGCCCGAAACCTGGCTGCGCGATGTTCTCCGGCGCATCGGCGACCATCCGGTCAACCGGCTGGATGAGCTGCTGCCCTGGAGCACACCGCAACTGGCGACGCGCAGCGTCGCCGCCTGAACCGGCCACCGTCAAGCCGAAACGATCGCAGCCCGCAGCACACGCTTACC
>JBIOVC010000344.1:0-2638 GCA_044867545.1 Hyphomicrobiaceae bacterium
GTCCTCGCCGCCGCCATCTCGACGCTGTGGCTCGCGCGACCGGCCGCCGACGCGGCGATGATCGCGGCGGTCCTCGCCGTCATCGTGATCGCCATCGCCGCCGCCGAGATCACCACGGTCTTCACCAATTCCCTGATGCCGTTCCTGGTCCCGCCCAACCAGCTCGGACGGCTCTCCGGTGCGAGCTGGGCGATCGGCTACTCCGGCGGCGTCGCGAGCCTCCTCGTCATGGCCGGCCTGCTGGTCGCCGATCCGGCGACCGGGCGGACGCTGCTCGGACTGACCCCACTCGTCGAGCTCGACACGGCAACACGCGCCGGCGACCGCCTGGTCGGCCCGTTCTCCGCCCTCTGGCTTCTCGTCTTCATGCTGCCGTTCTTCCTGTTCGTGCCCGACGCCCGCGCTTCACACGCGAGCACGAGCACCGCCTCCTCGCTCCACAGCCTCCGGGAGACGCTTCGCGAGCTTGTCCGCCAGCCCAACATCGCCTTCTTCCTGGTCGCGCGCGCCCTCTACACGGATGGGCTCGCCGCCATCTTCGTGTTCGGCGGCATCTACGGAACGGCGGTGTTCGACTGGCAGCCGTTCGAGCGTGGTCTGTTCGGGATTATCCTGACGCTCGCCGGCATCGCCGGCGCGGCGGGCGGCGGATTTCTCGACGACCGGATCGGCGCAAGGCGCGTCATCATGGGCGCGCTCGCACTGCTGATCGCCGGCGCGCTGGGCATCCTGTCGGTCAGCCACGCGCACGTGCTGTTCACGATTCCGGTCCCACCGAAAGTTCCCGGATCGGCGCCGTTCTCGGCCGCCGGCGAACAGGTCTTCCTCGCCTTCGCGATCCTGATCGCGGCAGTTTCGGCGCCGAACCAGTCGGCGAGCCGCTCACTGATGGCGAGGTTATCGCCGCCCGAGAAAACTGCGCAGTATTTCGGCTTGTTTGCGTTCTCCGGCAAGGCGACCGCGTTCGCGGCGCCGCTGCTGGTCGCACTCGTCACCGATCTGACGGCGAGCCAGCGGGCCGGCATGGCCTCGATCCTGGTGTTCCTGATCGCAGGCTTTTTCGCGATGCTGCTGGTGCGCGAGCCGGGAATGCGGCGAGACTAGAGCAGATTCACGGTGTTGAGCACGGCCGCATAGTGCAGGCTCGCGGCGACCAGCACGAAGGCATGCCAGATCGCGTTGTGATAGGGCAGGCTGCGCGAGATGTGGAACACGACGCCGATTGAATAGAGGATGCCTCCGACGCAGAGCAGCACCAGCGCCTCCGTCGGGATCATCGAGACGAGTGGCCCGATTGCGAAGACGGCAGCCCAGCCCTGTATCAGGTAGAGGCCAATGGTGATGTTCTCCACCGCCCGCGGGATCAGCAACTTTGCGCTCGCCCCGATGAACGTGATGAGCCAGACGAACGAGAACAGCGCAATGCCCCAGGTCTCGCCCATCCCGATCAGCGCCACTGGCGTATAGGTGCCGGAGATCATCATGAAGATCGACGCATGGTCGAGGCGCCTGAGCAGCTCCTTCGGCCTCGGGCTCATGACCATGTTGTATGCGGCAGAGCACGAGAAGGTCACCACCATCGCGATGCAATAGACCGCAAGCGGCAGGACCCAGTCGCCCGGCAGCGCCTCGACGGCAACGAACATCAGCGCTGCAGCTGCAATCAAGCTTGCGGTAACGCCGGCGACGTGGATCAAGCCATCCGCCACCCGCTCACCGATGGTGTACTGCGGGAACATGGGATATGCCGAACTCTCTATGCTTCCGAGTGCCATGTCAGTCTCGCACTACGCACGTGTCCATCGCATCGTGCGGCGACGGTTACCGCCGCGCCCGATTGAGACGCCGATGGGATGAACCCCTCCAAACCGTGCGTAGATGATAGGCGCCGCGCGTTTGCCGAAGCTTTAATCAGCCTCGGCAGGCGATCGACAGCGTTTCCGGATCGTTATTGGCCGCATCGGCGCCGGCAGCTCGGCGCCACACCGATCTCAAGTTGCCGGCACAAGCCACGTGTACGCGAGAAGGCCCATCGGACACTCGACGCGAGATCTGATCGACTTTCGTCTCGTCTCAGTGCGCCGCCGGTATCCCGGCGCCCCACACGTAGATGCAGGAGAACAGGAACAGCCAGACCACGTCGACGAAGTGCCAGTACCAGGCCGCCGCCTCGAACCCGAAGTGCTGCTTCGGGGTGAAGTGACCGGCGAGCGCCCTGAACAGGCAGACGGTGAGGAAGATCGTGCCGATGATGACGTGAGCGCCGTGGAAGCCCGTCGCCATGAAGAACGTCGAACCGTAAATGTGCCCTGCGAAGTTGAACGCAGCATGGCCGTACTCGTAGGCCTGGCAGATCGTGAACAGGGCACCGAGAATGACGGTCACCACGAGGCCCCACACAAGACCCTTGCGGTCGTTCTGCAGGAGGGCGTGATGGGCCCACGTCACCGTCGTTCCCGACAGCAACAGGATCAGCGTGTTGACGAGCGGCAGGCCCCACGGGTCGAAGGTGCCTTCAAATCCGGGTGCCGCCTTCGGCGGCCAGTGCCCGCCGGTCAGTGTATTGCGGTCGACCATGCCGACGACGGAGGTGTCGGAGGGTACCGTCGTGCCGTCCGGCATCGTGATCGGAAGCTGC
>JBIOVC010000345.1:0-3229 GCA_044867545.1 Hyphomicrobiaceae bacterium
GCCATTCCTTCGAGGAGGTCACGCCAGAGCATCCGTTGATGGTGGCACTGGTCGAAACCGCCGGCCGGAGGCGCGTCGTCATTGATCTTCACATGGACCCGGTTACCGCCGCCGACACCATGCGAACGCTTTCGTTCCTCAAGAGCCCGCCAAACCCGCGGACGCTGATGGGCAACGTGGCCGCTTTCGAGAGGCTGCTCGCCCACGACCGGAACGCGCGCATCGTTTGGGCGCACGGCGGGTCCGACTACACGGGCAACATGACGCCGGCGCTGATCGGGCGCCTCATGAGTACGCACGCCAATCTCTACATGAGCCTGCGCCCGATGCCGCCCGGAACAAGAGTGCTGCCCGCTTTCGGGCTGCGCGTGCAGAATACGGTTATGCCAGCCTCCGGCATCGACAAGGCGTGGCTCGATGTGCTCAACCGCTTTCCCGACCGCTTCGTGCTCGGGGCCGACGCGTTCTTCCTCGCCGCCTCGACGCCGCCGGAGAGCCCGCTCAGGACGCTCGGCCGGGGCAACGACTTGAGGCTCAGGGGGAGCGCCGAGCTTCTCGCGCGGCTTCCCGCTCCGCTCGTAGGCAAAATCGGGTACGAGAACGCCGTGCGGTTGTACAGGGTGTAGGGGTGCGGCGCCTAACCCGCCTTTGCGGTCGGTGCCGCCGCGCCCTGCGCGAGCTTAGCCGCCAGCGTCACCGCTTGCTCAAGCGCGCCGGTCGAGGCCTGCCCCTTGCCGACGATGTCGAACGCGGTACCGTGGGCCGGCGTGGTGAAGATCGTCTCGAGGCCCGCCGTCACAGTGACGCCGCGGTTGAAACCCTTGAGCTTGGTCGCGATCTGGCCCTGGTCGTGATACATCGCGACGACGCCGTCGTACTCCCCGGCGAACGCCTTCAAGTAGACCGTATCGGATGGGAACGGGCCGCGACACGCGATGCCGGCCTTGGCGGAGGCCTCCACCGCGGGCCTTATGATCTCGATCTCCTCGGTGCCGAACAGGCCGCCCTCTCCGCCGTGCGGGTTCAACGCGGCAACCGCGATGCGCGGCTTCGCTATGCCAGCGCGGCGCATGGTGCGATCGGCGAGCCCGATCGCATCGCAGATGCTCTGCTCAGTGATCTGATCGATCGCGGTGCGCAGCGAGACGTGGGACGTCACCCGCGACATCCACCAGCCGTCGAGCACGTTCATCTCGCCGAAGTGCCCTTTGTGGCCGAGCAGGTGCGCGAACATCTTGTGCTCGTCGGGGAAGCGCCAGCCGCCCTTGAACATGGCGCCCTTGTTGAGCGGGGCGAAGGTGATGGCGTCGAACTGGCCGGACTGGGCGAGCTCGATCGCACGGGCGAGCGTCTCGCCGGTCAGCCGGCCGGACTCCGGCGAGACCGCGCCGCGCGGGAATGCGCCGGGATCGATGTTGGCGAGATCGATCAGCGGGACCTCGGGCGAGGCCCAGTCGACGTCATCGGCGTCCGCGACTCGATGCCAGCCGAACGAGACGCCGGCATCCTTCATGCCCATCTCCAGCACGCGCGCATCGCCGACGACGACGAGGCGGGCGATGCCGGCGAGCCGGCCGTCGCTCAGCACGCGGGCGCTGATCTCGGGGCCGATGCCGGTCGCATCGCCGAGCATGAACGCGATGCAGGGGCGCGTCTCCGATCCTGCAGGCCGGCCGGGGCGCGGCTGCGTCTTGCTCCTCGATGCCACCGTCTCGACAGCCATTGCACCTGCCCTTGTTCCGTTCCCTATCGTTGGCGCAACACGACACGGGCGGCGCCACAAAGTCAACCGCCGGGTGTTGACAGGCGGCAGACTGACGGATGACGGTGGCTCTCCCTCCCCCTCGTCATTCACGAGGGGGAGGCGGGGTGAGGGGCAGGTGCCTCTCCGACGTTGTGGGGCATCCGCCCCTCACCCCCGGGTCAAGCCCGGGGCAAGCTCTAACCCTCTCCCCGCTGAACCGCGGGGAGAGGGAACCTGCCGCGTCCGGAGGAGACGATAATGCCGGTTCAATCATCCAAGAGGCCGCCTCTGCTGCCCGCCGGGCCCGAGCTGCTGCCGGGCTTCCGACGCCAGCGGATCAAGACCAAGGGCGCGGAGATCAACGTTGCGGTGGCGGGGAGCGGTCCGCCGCTGCTGCTGATCCACGGCAACCCGCTGACGCTTTCGAGCTGGCACAAGATAGCGCCGTCGCTCGCCCAGAGCTTCACGGTGGTCGCGACCGACCTCAGGGGCTACGGCGACTCCTTAAAGCCCGACGGCGGGCCGGACCACGCCGGCTACACCTTCCGCGCCATGGGCGAGGACAACTTCGAGGTGATGGAGAAGCTCGGCTTTGCCCGGTTCGCGGTCGCCGGGCACGACCGCGGCGCGCGGGTCGGCTTCCGCATGGCGCTCGACCGACCGGAAAAGATCGAGCGCTTCGCCTCGCTCGACATCGTGCCGACCTACCATGTGCTGAGCGACGTCCCGCTCGGCTGGGCGCTCGAATCCTACCACTGGTTCTTCCTCGCCCAGAAGGCGCCCTATCCCGAGCGGCTGATCTGCAACGACCTCGCCTATTACATCGAGTACAAGCTCAACAAGAAAGGCGTCGGGCTCGAGATCTTCTCGAAGGAGGCGATGGCGGAGTACGTGCGCTGCACGACGCCGGAGCAGATACACGCGGTGTGCGAGGACTACCGCGCGACAGTGACGCTCGACTTCGCCATGGACAGCGCCGATTTCGGCAAGCGGAAGATCACCTGCCCGACGCTGGTGATCTGGGGCTCCAACAGCCATGTCGGCCGCCACTTCAAGGCGATGGAAGCGTGGAAGCCGTGGACCACGGACTTGCGCGGCTGGGCGGTGCCGACGGGGCACTATCCGGCCGAGCATCGGCCTGACCTTGTCTATGAGGCGTTCTCCGATTTCTTCTCAGGCCGCGAGCCGACGCCGTTTCGCGCCGAGGGGTGACCGCGTCGGTATCTCTCAGGCGTTGACGCGGCGGATGGCGGCGATCACGGCATCGGTCACCGCGGCCGTGCCGGCCTTGCCGCCGAGATCGGGCGGCATCACCTCGCCGCGCTCCGTGACCAGCTCGATCGCCCGCATCAGGCGCCGTGCGGCGGGTGCTTCGCCCAGATGCTCGAGCATCATCGACGCCGTCCAGAAGGCGCCGAGCGGATTGGCGACGCCCTTGCCGGTGATGTCGAAAGCGGAGCCGTGGATCGGCTCGAACATCGATGG
>JBIOVC010000346.1:0-3701 GCA_044867545.1 Hyphomicrobiaceae bacterium
GAGAGCTATCCCGACCTGTTCCAGCCCTACGGCGGCTTTCCCGATGGCGTACGCGTCGAGAACGGCCACATTGTCATGCCGGAGCTGCCCGGCATCGGCTTTGAGGGCAAGTCCGACCTGATCCGCGTGATGCGCGCACTCGCGGAGTGACGATGCTACATAGCAAGCTCGGACGCCGGCGCCTGGTCCTTCTTGGTCTCGGGGATCTCGGTCATCGTCGCCTCGGTAAGCAAGAGCACGCTTGCCACCGACACCGCATTCTCGAGCGCGATCCGCACCACCTTGGTCGGATCGATGATGCCGGCCTCCACAAGATCGACATAGGTGTTGCGGGCGGCATCGAAGCCGTAGTTGCCCGTGCCCTCCATCATGCGGGCAACGACCACGCCGCCGTCGACGGCCGAGTTCTCGGCGATCTGGCGGGCAGGCGCCGCCAGCGCGCGCTTCAGGATCGCGAGCCCCGTCCGCTCGTCGCCCTCGGCGCCCGCCTCCTCGCGGGCGATCGCATCCATCGAGCGCAGCAGCGCCAGCCCGCCGCCCGGCACGATGCCCTCGGCGACCGCGGCCTTGGTGGCGCTGATCGCGTCATCGAGCGCCTCCTTGCGCGACTTCATCTCCGACTCCGACGGTGCGCCGACGCGGATGACGGCGACGCCGCCGGCGAGCTTGGCGAGCCGCTCCTGCAGCTTCTCCTTGTCGTAGTCGCTCGTCGACTTCTCGATCTCGCGCTTGATCTGCTGGATGCGGCCATCGATCGCCGGCCGCTCCCCGCCGCCGCCGATGATCGTCGTGTTCTCCTTGTCGATGACGACGCGCTTCGCCCTGCCGAGTTGCTCGATCCCCACGCTTTCAAGCTTGAGCCCCAGCTCTTCTGATATGACCTGCCCGCCCGTCAGTACGGCGACGTCTTCCAGCATCGCCTTGCGCCGGTCGCCGAAGCCCGGCGCCTTGACCGCTGCGCTTTTCAGCACGCCGCGGAGCTGGTTGACGATCAACGTCGCCAGTGCCTCGCCTTCGACGTCCTCCGCGACGACCAGCAGCGGCCGGCCGCCCTTGGCGATCTGCTCGAGCAGCGGGATGAGATCCTTGAGCGCGCCGATCTTGCGGTCCGAGATCAGGATCAGCGCATCCTCGAGCACCGCCTCCATCTTCTCCGGGTTGGTGATGAAGTAGGGCGAGATGTAGCCGCGGTCGAACTGCATCCCTTCGACGACGTCGAGCGTGGTCTCGGTCGTCTTCGATTCTTCAACCGTGATAACGCCTTCGTTGCCGACCTTCTCCATCGCGTCGGCGACAAGCTCGCCGATCGCCGGATCGTTGTGGGCGGAAATGGTCGCGACCTGCGCCTTCTCCTTGCGCTCCTTGACCGGCCGCGACAGCGCCTTGAGAGCCTCGACGGCCACCTTGGCGCCGCGGTCGAGGCCGCGCTTCAAGTCGGTCGCGCTGGCGCCGGCCACCACGTTGCGCACGCCATCGGCAAGCATGGCATGGGCGAGGATGGTCGACGTGCTGGTGCCGTCGCCGACGACCTCGCCGGTCTTCTCCGCCGCCTGCCGCAGCATCTGCGCGCCGAGGTTCTCATCTGGGTCCTTGAGGCTGAACTCCTTGGCGATAGTGACGCCATCGTTGCAGACGATCGGCGCCCCCCAGGTCTTCTGGATGAGGACCGACTTGGACTTGGGGCCGAGGGTGATGCGCACGGCATCCGCGAGCAGCGTCGCGCCCTGCAGGATCTTCTCGCGCGCCGCCGAGCGGAACAGCACCTGCTTGTGTGCCATTGAGATCACCTCGCTGAATGAGCGTCCGGACCGAATGATTGGATCGCGCCCGACCCGGTTCCGGCCATGACCTCGATCAAACTCGATCCGACGATCCGGATGAGCCGAGACGCATCACAAGCTCGGACGCGAATACGGCCCAGCCTTCAGAGCCGGTTGATCTCGAACGCCTCGCAGGAGTACCCGAGCAGCGACAGCCCCTCCTCCAGGTAGTCGCTGACGAGCGGTGTGCCGATCAGATAGTCGGCCGTGTGACGCGGCTTGGGGCGGTGGGCGCTCCGCGCTTCCTCGCGCAGTACCGGCCAGTCGTCGGCCGTGTTGTCGTCGCGGCCGAGCCACATCAGCGCGACGAGATCGACCTGCTCGTCCTCGCTGAGTGCCGAGATGAAGGAGGTCAGCTCCTCGACGACGGGATCGTCCGCCTGCGTCTCGAGCACATCGATCATTCCGTCGTCCGACGGATTGGAGCCGGAATCCGGATCGGCTACGCCCTCCTTCACGTCGAACTCCCGCGCCTTGATGATGACGAAGCAGACCTTCTCCGGCGAGATGGCGAGCGTCGGAGCCTCGTCCCGCTCGGGCTGCGGGGGACTTGCGCGTTTTGGCATTGGGACTTGCTCCTTGGCGCTCGCCTTGGGTGGCGTTGAGACCTTAGGCATGGTGCTCGGCAACAGCCGAGACCATCTCGCCGGTCAGCTCGTGTGCCGCGGAGTGCGCGACGTCGCCGAGGCTCAGCATGCCGACCATGCGCTTCTTCTCGTTGATCACCGGCAGCCGCCTGAGTTTCTTCTGCTCCATGATGCGTATCGCATCGTCGAGCTCCTCGCTGTCGCGGCAGTAGACGATGCCCTTGGTCATGACGTCCCGGGCGCTCGTCTTCGCCAAGTCCCGTCCGTTGGCGACCGCCCGGCAGGCGATGTCACGGTCGGTCACCATACCGACCAGCCGGTCGTTCTCGCCGATCGGAATGGCACCGATGTCCTTGTCGCGCATGCGCCGCGCAATCTCGGCAACCGGCGTATCCGGGCTCACCCATTCCACGCTCTTGTGCATGGCCTCTTTCACTTTCATGGCGCTCTCCCAATTTTGATGTTGAGCGGCATGCTTGCGGCGGAGCGAAAGTTCCGCCTTGACGCTCATCAAAGCTGTCGCGCCGCGGCTTCGACAGGCTCGCCGGCACGACTGAGTATTTACGTAGGGAGCGTCCTATGACCATTCCAGCCACCATCAGCCACGCCGTCCAGCAGCTCCAGGAGTGGCTCAAGGAGCTGCGCGACAACGGCGGCCTCGACAGCGAGCAGATGGCCTACAGCGTGCTGCGAGCGGTGCTGCACGAGCTTCGCGACCGCTTGACGGTCGATGAGGCCGTCGACCTCGGCGCCCAGCTGCCGCTGATCGTCCGCGGCATCTATTATGAGGGATGGCGGCCGGGCGAGATGCCCCACAAGGTCCGGTCCAGGCAGAAGTTCCTCGACGAGGTCGTCCTCAGGCTGCTGCCGAACCGCATCCCACCGGAGCCCGCGGTGCGCGACGTGTTCGTGCTGCTCGCGCACCATTGCGACCCGGGCGAGATCTCCGACGTGATTGCTCAGCTTCCCGATGATATCAAGAAGCTGTGGCCCGAGCGCGCGCGCACGTTCCGCAGCCGGACCCGCTGAGCAGCGGAGGCAAGTGCGCGGCGACTCGCTGCCGGAACGCTACCCGGTCGCCTGGCGAGGATGAGCGAGATGCCGGACAGCTCCGACGGCGAGGCTGCAAAGCGCGCCACCATCGAGGTCCGCGTCCGCGACATCGGGCAGCTCTTCAACTCGCTCGACCCCTCGCCCTTCCACGAGCGCGATCTCGACGACGATGCCGAGGCCTACCTCGTCGGCTGGGCACGCGAGGTCGACACCGGCGGTGCCTTCCTGATCGTCGTGCACC
>JBIOVC010000347.1:0-3071 GCA_044867545.1 Hyphomicrobiaceae bacterium
TCCGGCGGCCGCCCACGACACGTCTCGCCGGAAGGTGT
The DNA here is from genome assembly GCA_044867545.1 of Hyphomicrobiaceae bacterium. Lineage (GTDB taxonomy): Bacteria > Pseudomonadota > Alphaproteobacteria > Rhizobiales > Hyphomicrobiaceae > DATLZB01. The sequence goes on from JBIOVC010000347.1 coordinate 39, forward strand.
GCTTTGCGCTGAACACAGCGCCCTGAAGCGGTCGTGGATGACGGGGCCTCGAGAGGCCATGGCGAAGAGTGAGTGGTGACGTCAGACCACGATCGCCCATCGCGCATCCATTTCCGATCTAACTTTCAAAACTTTCTCCGCACCCCGCTAATCCAAAACTAGCCAACGGCGGAGGTTGCGGAAGGAGTTGCCGGATAGGACAGGATCGAAGCTCGCCCGCGCGCATTATCCCGCAAAGAGCGCCCACGCGGTGCAGTCCAGCTTCCAATCTCCAGGGAGATGCGTGATGGTCTCGAACTCTCGTATAGCGCTCGCCGTTGTCGCGGCTTCGGCATGGGTGGCGATCTTGGCGGCCGGTCCCCCCGCCGCCGCGCAGGGCGTCAGCGCCAGCGTGGGTGATGGCGGCATCAGTGCCGGCGTCGACGCCGGCGGGACGAGTGCGAGTGCCAGCGTCGGTGGTGGCGGAGTCGACGCGAGCGTCGGCGGCAGCGTTGGCGGCGACGGCGGATTGAGTGCAAGCGTCGGCGGCAGCTCGTCAACCGGCACTGCCGACGCCAGTGTCGGCTTCGGCGGCACCTCGGCCAGCATCGGGCTCGGAGGTGTGCCGGGCGGCGATCTTCTGGGCGATATCGGCAGCACCATATCGGGATTGTTCGGCGGCCCGGCAGGCCCCGGCGCTCCCGGGTTCGGCGGACCGACAGGTCTTGGCGCAACAGCTCCCGGCGTCGGCACGCCCGCCGTCCAGCTGACGAAACTGCAGCAGCGCTGCGTGGAGGTGCTGCAGAACCCGTCTGCCTACGACGACGCTCTCGTCGAGCTGTGCAAGCAGGTCCGGGCCAAGCAGCGCCAGGCGCAGCGTTCCCGCCGCCAGGCCCGCAATTAGCCGAGGCCAAAGCCTGAGCGCTTCGCCTCTCTCCGCGCGACGCGGGGAGAGGCGTCGCGTTATTGCTCGCGAGAGACCAGGTGGTCACGCCGATTGGCGAGCAGCGCCGGCGATGTCATAAGGGGTCCCGAAACTCTTTCGAAACCACGATTGAGGGAGGACCCCGACCCCGCATGGCCAGCACCGTCCATAGCCTGCCCGCCGCCCTGACCCGGCTCTCCGCTGAGGTCGCCGCCGCCACCCGCCTGCTGGTGACGGAAGACATCCTCGACTACTCGGGCCACATCTCCGTCCGCGTTCCGGGACGCGATGCGTTCCTCATCCAGATCGGCGCCAACTCGCGCGCCGAGCTCGCGCCGGAATCGGTGCTGATGGTCGACATGGACGGCAAGGTCATCGAGGGCAAGGGCAAGCCGCCATCCGAGACGCCGATCCATACCGAGATCCTCAAGGCGCGGCCCGACGCCAACGCCGTCATCCACTGCCACATGGACCTCGCCATCGCCTTCACCATGATGGAGGGCGTGAAGCTGGTGCCGATGCGCTCGCGCGCCAGCCGCTGGTCGAGCGGCATCCCGACCGACCCCGATCCGAGCCACATCAAGCTCGTCTCGCAGGGCCAGGCGCTGGCGAAAACCCTCGGGCCGCACAACGCCACGCTGATGCGCGCACACGGACTGGTGCTCGTCGCCGAGTCGGTGCCGGCGCTGCTCGTCGACTGCATTCATTTCAAGGAGAACGCCAAGGCGCTGATGGACGTCCTGCAAGCAGGCGCCAGGCCGATCCCGCTCACCAAGGAGGAGATGGAGCAGATCGACCGTCACTATATCCGCGACTGGCACGTCCAGAAATTGTGGAACTACTACGTCCGCAAGGGGGTGAGTGAAGGCGTGGTGCCGGCAGAGTGGCGTCTGGTGGCCTGAAGCGCGCAATTCATGCGCAACGGATGCGAAACGCGTGCGCAGCGAGCGGGCCCCGCGGCGCCATGATAAGGCGCGACACGGGGCCCGGGGGGCCGCCTAGGACAGCCTCATGCCTTGGCCTCCCGCACCGGACGGTTGCGGTGCGGTCTGGGGCCGAGCTTGACGATCACGGCGGGGTCGACCTTGCCGTCCTGCCCGAGTGGGTCCTCACCCTTCTCCTCCGCCAGCTCCGCCACGCTCTTGACGGCGGTGAGCTCCGGCGCGCCGGCGAGCGTCTCGAGGTCCGCCGCGTAATAGTCGAACCACGGCAGCCCGGCCTTGGTGTAGTCCGCCGCCGTGACCGGCCTCGTCGGCGGCGCCTCGCCGGTGATCTCGCGCCACTGCACCGCGTCCGCGAACGTCACGAAGCAGCGGCTCGACACCAACTGCTCCCAGGCATCGAGGCCATAGGGATCGGCATAGATCTCCTGCCGCATCCGCCCGCCGGCGGCGAGCCCCATCGCCGCTGCCGGCATGGCGCATCTGAGCCGGGCCGCGGCGGGGGCCGCCACTGCGTAGAGCGCACGCTCTGTTCTTCGCTCCTCCTCTCGCTGGCGCCGGATCGGCTCGTAGCGCTCGGCCTTCATCGGATAGACGATGATCTGCAGCCCGCCGTGCTCGGCCTTGCCGGTGATCTGCTCCTCGACCGAGTAGCCTGACCCGAGCGGCATCGCCACGAACTGGCGCACGCTGTCCTTGGCGACGCAGAAGCCGTCGAGCCAGGGCTGCTCGGGCACCACGACATAGTCCCGCTCCGAGGCCTCGAGCCCCGGCTTCCAGGTCTTTCCGCTGATTGCGTTGATCTTGCCCGCAGCGATCTTGATCGCGCACGGATAGCCCTTGAACGCCATCCCGCCGCGGAACGAGATCCACATCGCCTCAGCCTGGAAGAGCGGCATCATCACGCCGCCGCGCTCGCGCCACTCCTTCGGCACGCGGGCGGTGAAGTCGTCGAGGTGGCGTAGCGGAAATGCGCCGAGGCCGGGCGGAAGCGGATAGTCCTTTCCGTCGTCGGGAATGCGCAGGGTGCGTTGGAAACGGATCTCCGTATTGGCGTCTTGATGAACCTCGGGGAAACGAAATACCAGGCTGTCGCCTTCGAGTGTGATCATGTGTTGACCTTCTTTTGGACTCCCCAGCCCCGCAGTCGTCGTCACCAGTTTCCGTCGCGCACCTCCCTGACTACCT
>JBIOVC010000348.1:0-12471 GCA_044867545.1 Hyphomicrobiaceae bacterium
TGCGCCGGCGACATGGTTGCAGGGGAGCGGAAACGCCGCCTTCAGCGACCAGGTTGCCGACTTCGGATCGAACACCTGGTGAAAGCTGCCATCGACGCGGTGGCGTGCGTAGCCGGCGATGACGTGAATCCTGCCCATGCACTCGATCACGGCGTGCTCGCCGACCGGGATCGGCAGGCGCGGCTGCTCGATCCAGCGCCCCGGCTTGGCCGCCCTCGGGGCGACGCTCGTCATGTAGCGCTGCTTCTCCACGGTCGCCGGAATGGCAGTGATCGTGCGGTCGAACAAGCCGGCGAACAGAGGATCGCCGGTCGCGGCTGACGTTGTCATGATTTGCCTCCCAAGATTGTGCTTTCCCACATTGTTGTCAGCACTAGCCTGCATACCAGGGTGCCAGCCAATGGCGAAAGCGGATCATGAGCGAGCGGATGCCGACCGCAAAGATGGCCAGGCACACGACATAGACCAGCGAGGCGTTCTCGTTGAGTTCGTTGGACTTGGTGAACACCGACATGCCCATGCCGGGAACGCTGGCCAGCACCTCGATCGCGATCGCATTGGTGATCCCGCGCGCAAAGCCGAGCTCGACGCCGGTTATGATATGGGGAAGCGCCGAGGGGAGCGCGATGCCGAACCAGACATGGTGCGTGCGCGCGCCGAACATCTGGCCGACGTCCAGGTACTCCTTGGGGATCGCCCGTGTGCCATCCGCCGTGGTGACGGCGACGGGCAGGAATGTCGCGATGATGACGATGATGAGCCGCGCCTCCGGCTGATAGCCGACCCAAAGGATGACGATCGGCACCAGCGCGATTAGCGGCAGTGCGTAGAGTGCGCGGATATAGGTCGCCAGAAACCAGTTCACTTCCGGTATCCGGCCCATGGCAACCCCGACGACGATGCCTGCCGCCGTGCCGATCGCCACGCCCTCGATGATCGCGCCGAGGGTCGCGGCGACGTCGGTCCAGAATGCCGCGGTCGTCATCGTGGAAGGGATCGCCATCACGATCCCGGTCGGCGTCGCGACGAAATCGGGGAGGTTGCCCCGCACGCCGATTTCCCAGATGGCAAGCAGCGCGAATCCGGCGACGACCGGCGCTACCCGCTCGCGTGTCAGCCAGCCATTGGAGGAGCCCGCGAGGCGCGCGGGTGCGGAATCTACCCGACTGCCGTGCGCCGCCATCGGACCAAGTATCGTTCGATCAATTCGCCTATGCCGACCAGCACTACGGCGATCGCGGCCACGAACAGAGTGACGGCGAGCACCCAAGCGGAGTCGATGATGGTGGTACCCTGCAGAAGGACCGCAGCGATACCGTCGGGGTTGAGGAAGAACTCGGCAACCAGCGTGCCGGCCATCGCCAGCGCGATCGATTGCTTGATGCCGGTCATCGCGTGCGGGGTGACGTAGGGCACGATCACGTGGCGCCAAAGCTGGCCCTCGTTGGAGCCGAAGATGGCGGCGACATCGAGATGCTGCCGTGGGAGGCTGCGGGCGCCCTCCATGACGCCGAGCAGGATCGGAAAGATCGAGATCAGAACGGAAACGATGATCCGCGACTCGAACTCGAAGCCCAGCAGGACGGATACGAACGGCACCAGCGAAATCGTCGGAGTCGCGTAGAGGATGAAGACGTAGGGCTCGAACGCGGCCGCCATCAGTCCGATGCGTGCGAGCACGAGCCCGATAGTGACGCCCAGCACGATGTCGATCGCGAGCGTGGCCACGTAAAGCTTTCCCGACACCAGCAGCGCCGGGAGCAGCGGGCCGCCGTTCAGCATGGCCCACAGCTGTTTCATGGTCGTCGTGAACGGAACGAACAGAACGCCGAAGCTGTTGCCCAACGCCTCCCACGTGACGAGCAACAAGGCAATGCTCGCGGCATAGCAGGCGATCTGGATCCACCAGGCGTTGGTGGTCCGGAAGCGGGCAACACGCACGCCGAACGAAGCCTTCGATTCGGGCATTGGCGTGCTGTCTCCGCCTCCGGTCCTCGTCACGTACGGCTATTTCTTCGCCAGGCGCTTTGCAGCTTCGGCATAGAGCGACTTGTCGACGATCTTGGCGAAGCTCGGCCTGTTCTCGGCTTTCATCACGCCGACTTTCACCAGCTGATCGACCTGGGCCATCAGTTGCTTCTCGTTGAGCCCGTCGTCGTTGACCCAGTAGGGCAGTCGCTGGAACGCCTCGATCGAGCTTTTCGCAACCGCGAGGTCGATTTGGCTGCCTTCAGCCGCGATCTTGGCGAACTCGGCCTGATCCTCCGCCTTCTTGCTGCCCATCAGCCTCTGCGTTTGGATCCAGCCCATGAGGAAGCGGATCACGCCTTCCCGGTTCTCTTCAATCGCCTTCTTGCTGGCGATCACGACGGCATAATGAAGACCCGCGTAGATGTCCTTGGGCATCGGAATGAGCGCCCACTTCTTGCCGGTCTTGTGCTCGACCTGGGCGAGCTCGTCGATGTGCCAAACGCCGTGATTTACCTGGCCGGCGATGGCGGCCTTGACCAGCGGCTGGTTGGCAAGGTCGATGTGCTTCACCTCGGACAGCTTCACGCCGCAGGACCGGAGCACCTCTTCTAGGAACAGCGTACGCGCGTTGTTGATGCCGTCGGCGGCGATGGTCTTGCCCTTGAGGTCCTGGCAGGTCTTCACCTCGTTGGAGGCGATGAGCCAATCCTGGTTGGGCATGGCGGCAATCGCCACGATCGGCGCGCCGGAGGCAATCAGGTTCACGGCCGGAGGCGTCGCAGTGAAGCCGACCTGAACGTCGCCAGTGACCACGGCCTTGGCCGTATCGGTGCCGCGCTGGAACCAGCGGAAGCTCATGTCGAGGCCGGCCTTCTTCCAGTATCCCTTGGCCTGGCCGACATCTACGAAAGTGTTCGAGAAGATCGGGGGACGGCCGATCGCCGACGCCGCAAACTTGATGTCCTGGGCGCTCGCGCTCGGTATTGAGAATGCCACGGTCGACATTGCGACCATCACGCCCAACGTGGGCATGCTGGGCAGGCGACGGAACCTGAGAATTGTAGTCATTATTATTTCCTCCCATTCGGCTTGGATGATTATTGCATGCGTGCTCCATTCACTCCTGGTTGATCGAACAAGTCATGCCAGACCTGCTCGCGGAGTCCAATAAAGGTTGGACTCGATACGATGCTGCGGTCGCGGGGTCGGGGTAGGTCAACCTTGCGCACGGCCCGGACATGCGCCGGGCGGCCGGCCAGAACCACCACCCTGTCACCCATCAGCACGGCCTCGTCGAGGGCATGCGTGACGAACATCATGGCGGTGGGCCTGGCATCCCAGATGCGCAGGAGCTCGAATTGAAGCTGCTCGCGCGTCTGAGCGTCGATCGCGCTGAACGGCTCGTCCATGAGCAGGAGCCTCGGCTCCATGACGAGCGCTCGCGCAAGCCCCGCGCGCTGTTGCATTCCGCCCGAGAGCTGGTGCGGATACGACTTCTCAAATCCCCTGAGACCGACGAGCTCGATCGCGTCGGCAACGCGGCGCTCGATCTCGCTCTTCGGCGTGCGTCGCAGAGTCAGGCCGTAGGCAATGTTGCTCCAAAGGCTCTTCCACGGAAAGAGCCCGAAGTGCTGGAACACCATCGATACACTCGGCAAGGGCCTCTCGACTACTTGCCCGTCGATGCGAATCTTTCCGCCATTGAGCTGGCTCAGTCCCCCCACGCAGCGCAGCAAAGTCGTCTTGCCGCAACCGGACGGCCCGACAATGCTGACGATCTCCGAGCCGCCGACCTCGAGGCTCAGATTATCGAGCACGTCGAGGTGTCCGAAGCGCAGGCAGGCATTCTCCACGATAAGTCGCGCGTCACCCGGATCGCTCATTGGCCACAATCCTGCAGCGCGCGGACTGGCGAAGGTCGGACCAAGTCCGTCGCCCGGGTCACGCCAGGCTTGCTAGCTGACAATGCGACCGTACGGCGGCCGTAGGCTGACCGGCCAGGCCCTCTTTGAGTATGCAAGGCGTTTCCAAGCGGTCTGATTTGATTAAGCGGCGAAACAGAGCTGATCGCCGCCACAACAGACTTTATTTTTGGGATAGCCTACATTTTTTGTATCAACGGCGTCAATGCTGCGCGCGACGGTCGCCCGGAAGGAGGATGATCGTCAGGGCGAAGCACAGCAATGCGATCGTCGAGAAGCACGCCAAGGCCTGGACAGTGTTCGAGCCTCGCGTCGGCAGATGAGTAGCCAGGATGCGCCGGCGCTGGAAATGGGCTGAAGCCATGTCCTATTCGGCTGCGTCGCGCAGCGGGCGAGGATGGATCAGGTCATAGAGCTCCGGCCGCTGCCATTGCGAACCGAGCAGGCCTTGTTTCACTGCGTACTCGTCGGAAGAGCCGACCTCATCGCGGGTCGAGCGCAATTCACGCAAGCGATCGAGACTGACGTCCACCACCGTGGTGCCAGCGATCGTGCTCTCGAACAGGATTTCTTCCGGTCCGGCCACCATTGCGAGGCCGCGCTCGGAATGGTCGAACAGGTTCTGGGTGGTCACAACGATCGCGAGGTTCTCGATCGCCCGCGCCCAGATCAGCGTCCGCCACGTCGCCCAGAGTTTGCGCTTGTCCTTGCCCGCCGGCATGAATATCAGCTCGGCCCCGCGCAGAGCCAGCGCCCGGGCCACCTCGGGCATGTAAACCTCGCTGCACATCGCCAAGCCGACATTGCCGTGTACGGTGTCGAACACCGGAAACTCGTTGCCCGGAACCCATTGAAACTCCCAGGCCGGGCCGCCGGTATAGATCCACGGGCCATTGGGATGTGTGCGACGGTAGCGAACGGGCGGGCGACCATCGGGATAAGCCATGCAGATCAGATTGTAGGCCGCCCTCTGATCGATCGGCTCGATGGTGCCGAACACCACGTGCACCCTGTGCTCGGCCGCTGCTTTCATCATCGCCGGCATCGGGTCGAACATGGCCGGCGTCCGCCATGGCCCGGGATAGGTCTCGGGAAAGCAGATGAAATGCGCCCCGTCGCCCGCCGCTCGTTCGATTGCGCGCACCGCATCGGCGACGTTGGCCTGGTCTTGGCCTGGCTGGTGGCAGAGGGGTTGCACAACTGCAATGCGGAAGTTCATGGCTGCAAGACTCCAATTCGCGTATCGGCAACAGAAGGGGCGCTTGGATGTGCATAGCGATTGGCAGACGGCGGCTCTTGGTACCGACCTCCAAGACGCAGATCGGGTGCAATCAGTCGCTGAGACAGTTCTACCGCAACTGCTAGGCGCTCGGCAGACCGAAAAGACGACCCGAGACGGGACCTCAAGTCGTGCTGTGGTCCTTGTGAAGTGGCCTCGGCAACACGGATCTAACACCGAGGCCAACGGCACTAGAGGCTGCCTTCACCATGTTTGGCGCCTGCATCGACCCCTACGGCTAGTGACTGTAGAATGACAAATGGGAGGTAGCGCAACGAAGCACGTCTCATTTGAGGAGGCGGCAGCATGTCGATGTTGGGTTCGGGTCTGCTTGTCCTGGCCGGCCTGGCAATCATGGCCTTTGGCATCTTCATCTTCTACGCGTGGCTGCCATTGCTCTACGGGCTATTTGGACTTGAGATTGGCCTACTCCTGGGACGATCCTTAACCGGCAATGTCGGGCCGTTGGCCATCATTCTTGGTATTGTCGGCGCGGTAATCCTGCTTTTTGCGGCGTATTCGCTCGAGCCATTTCGGCGCATCCTGCTCGGTCTTTCGGCCGGCGCAGCGATGGGGCTTGGATTGGCGTCGGTGCTCGGGTTGGATCACCTTGTCGGTGGCGTCGTCGGAGTTCTCTTGGCAGTGTTCGGTGCCGCGATTGGCGCGAGCATCGTGCCGAGGTACTTTGATACGTTCGTCATTGTTGCGTCCGCCTTCGCCGGAGCCACCATGACTATGACCGGCGCACATTCAATATTCCCTGGCGTCGGGCTGTTTGACCGGGCCGCCGGTGGCCTGTTGCCGGCAGCACTGACCTTGATCTTGACCGTGGTCGGCATAGGCTGGCAGTTCAAGAACATCGCCACGGCGATCCGATCCACACCCCTCTACGGCGACATCTCGGGCACGTCAGTGAGAGACCAGCGCGGGCCAGCGTAAGCGAAGGTTGCCTCCGAAACGGCGACCGGTTGGTGCTAGACGTGCTTCGAGGCCGTGGCAGAACCATACTCCGAGCCTACTTGTATTGGCGGGTGAATGCAGCAGCGCGGATTGTTGCCATGCTCGATGTGACGTCGCTCGTCGCAGATACCTTCAGCCGTGTGCAGACCGAAGAGTTTCGACGCGCTTACGGTCCGGAAGCTGGTTTCCTGGCCGAGATCATCGATGGCGCGGCACGCGCCGCGCTCGAACGCATCGGCAACAGCAACGCGCTGTACCACAATGTCGAGCACACACTACTCGTGACCCAGTGCGGCTGGGATATCCTGCGCGGTAAGCGGCTCCATGAGAGCGTCACTGCCGCTGACGCCGCGCACTTCCTGCTCGCCTGCCTGCTGCACGACATCGGCTACGTCAAGGGCATTTGCGCACAGGACGCCGCGAACCTCGTCGTCGCCTCTGAAAGTGGCGACCGGGTCGCGTGGCCGCGCGGGGCCTCCGACGCCTTCCTTGCGACCTATCATGTGGACCGTTCAAAGATCTTTATCCGCGAACGCCTGGCAACGAGCGGGCATTTGGATGCCGAGCGCATCGCCCGTGCGGTCGAGCTCACGCGCTTTCCCGTACCCGACGATGCAGACCACCAAGAGACTGGGACCGAGGCTGGCCTAGTGCGCGCCGCCGATCTCATCGGCCAGCTTGGCGACCCCCTCTACCTGAAGAAGACCACGGCTCTGTTCCACGAATTTCACGAGACCGGGGTCAACGTTCGCCTCGGCTACGGCAGTCCTGCCGATCTGATCGACCGCTATCCCAGCTTCTTCTGGAGCAGCGCCTTCCCGTACCTCAAGGAGGCCATCCGCTACCTTGATTGCACGGTATCGGGGCGGCAGTGGATCGCGCATCTGTTCCGCAATGTCTTCAGCGCTGAGCACATCTCCGCGGTGTCACCGTGAGTGTGCCCGGCTGACCGGCGCAGCGCAGCTGATGGCTCGGCTCCCGCCTGAGCTGGCACGCAAAATCGGCCACGAGAACGCGGCGCGTCTTTATCGCGTGTAGCGTCCCTGTAATAGCAGTGCAGGACCCGCTCCGGTTTGCGGTCGCGGCAGGATTGCTCGACGGCCTCAGCCTTGGCGAGTGCTCGAGCCACGTCGCGGGCGTCCTCGTTGACGTCGCGCACGATCCTGCGTGCGGGCATGTTCGGGCAGCATTTTGGCTTGAGCAGGCACGCCTGGCACACCGGCACGGGTGCGATGTACCGCATCGCATGGTCGGTGCTGACCGTGCCCGTTGTCCTTAGGGCCTCACCCGCCGGACAGATGTAAATGTCGCGCGCCTCTCCGGTTGAAACGCGCACAGACGGGAATCGACGTGAGACCAGATAGGCCGATGTCACGCGCCCCAGCGCAGAGCCGGCGTGTGCACCGGAGCATCCCAGAGCGCGGTCAGGTTGTCGTCGAGCAGCGTGACGGTGATGGAGCAGCCGGCCATCTCGAGCGAGGTGACGTAAGAGCCGACCAGCGAGCGTACGACGGTGAGGCCGCGCCCCACCAGCATGCGGCGGGCCGCCTCGTACATCAGGTAAAGCTCCATCGCCGGCGTGCCGCCGAGCCCGTTGACGAGCAGCAGGCATCCGGCGCGTGGCGGCGGCGCGAGATCGGCCAGGATGGCGCCGAGGAGCTCCTCGGCGATCGCCGCGGCCGGGGCGAGCTTGATCCGCCGCCGTCCCGGCTCGCCATGAATGCCGACGCCCATCTCGATCTCGTCCGCACCGATGTCGAAGGTCGGCTTGCCGGCCGCCGGCACGGTGCAGGACGTGAGTGCGACGCCCATCGAGCGCGTCCGTCCGTTGACCTCCTTGCCGAGATTCTGCAGCGCAACGAGATCGAGGCCCTTCTCGGCGGCGGCACCGACCATCTTCTCGACCACCAGCGTTCCGGCCACGCCGCGCCGGCCCGTGGAGAACGTCGACCTCTCGACCGCCACATCGTCGTCCGTCACCACCGTGGCGACACGGCCACCGGCCATCTCTGCGGCCATCTCGAAGTTCATCACGTCGCCTTCGTAGTTCTTCACGATGAAGAGCGAGCCTGCACCCGTGTCGACGGCAGCGGCCGCTGCGGCCATCTGGTCGGGTGTGGGAGACGTGAACACCTGCCCCGGACAGGCGGCGTCGAGCATGCCGAGGCCGACGAATCCGGCGTGAAGGGGCTCATGGCCCGAGCCGCCGCCGGAGATCAGCGCGACCTTGCCGGGCTTGAGCGACCTGCGCCTGACGAACTTGCGTTCCTCCCCTAGTAGGATGATGTCCGAGTGGGCGGCCGCGAAGCCGTCGAGGCTCTCTGCAATGACCGTGTCGACAGCGTTGATTAGCTTTTTCATGGCGCTTCCCCTTTTGCGACCGCTTGAAACGGCTTGTCACTGATCGATGTCGGAGAACTTGGTGAGCCGGCGCGCGACCTCGGCCAGCATCTCATCGGCTGCACGGTTCTTCGCTGCATTGCCGAAATCCGGCAGCTCGACCACCACGCGTCGCATGGGCCGCTCCTGCTCGACGATCTCGAGCCGGCCAGGGTGGGCGCGTCGGTAGGCCAGCAGGAAGGCATCGCGCTCTGCCGGCGAGAAATGGCAGATGGAAAAGATTGCCTCGAGATGCTGCGCCGGTATCGGCGTCGGATAGATGGGATTGGTGATCTGGGAGACGAAGCTGCGGTTCTTGCCGATTGCTGTCGCGAGGCGTTGCCGCGTGCCGGAGGGTCGATTGTTGATCACGGCCTGCAAGATGCTCTTGTAGGCTGCGACCGGCTCGACGCCCGGCGTGAATTCTGGGTCTGCGGCCATGCGTTAGTGCCCTACTGTGCAATGCGAGATGCTGGGGAGCGGAACGTAGCCTTGATGCGATGCCACCAGGATGTCGGCGCGGCAGCCCCGTCCATGCGACCGAGATCGGCGGCGCGAATGGCGGCCTTCGTGCGGGCCAGCAGCGCCGGTGCGACCGATACGGCCCGCACGCCCGCCTGCAGCAATGCCGGAATGGTCCGCGGGTCCGCGCCCGCATCACCGCACAGGCTCACCTCGCGACCTGTCTCCGCACCATGCGCCGTCACCGCGCCGATGAGGCGGAGCACGCCTTGATGCGTGAGCTCGGCAAGTGCGCTCGTATTGCCGTCATCGCGCGAGGCGGCGGTGACGTACTGGACGAGGTCGTTCGAGCCGATCGAGAAGAACGCAGCATCGAACTGATCGATCGCGATCGCGGCCGCCGGGACCTCCACCATCATGCCGAGCGGTGGAGGCGCTGCCTGCACGCCTGCGGCCCGCAGCTCATCCATGGTCTGTTTCAGAATTCGCCGCGCTTGCTCGAGCTCCGAGGGGGCCGTCACCATAGGCAGCATGACCTTGAGCGGTCCGAAGGCTGCCGCTCGCGCCAGCGCGCGCAACTGGACGCGGAACACGTCCGGATGCCGCAGCGACAGGCGCACGCCCCGCATGCCGAGGAAGGGGTTGGTCTCGCCGGCCACCGTATAGCCGGGGATCGGCTTGTCGCCGCCCGCATCGAGGGTCCGTATCGTCACCGGTCGGCCGGATGCCCACCGCACGAGCTCGCGGTAGAGCGAGAATTGCCGTTCCTCATCGCTGAGCGCGCCATTCCCGAGCAGGAACTCGGTCCGCACCAGCCCGATTCCGTCACAACTGGCCGGGTCCAGGCCATCCAGATCGGAGAGCGCGGCGACGTTGATCATCACCTCGACGCGCGTCCCGTCCTGCGTGATCGCGGGCTCGTTCAGCCGCGACCTTGCCTCGGCGTCGGCGCGTGCGGCGACCGCCCTCCTTTGCGCGACCTCGGCGACCGTCGCCGCCGACGGAGAGGCCACCACACAGCCGCGCTCGCCATCGACGATCAGCGTGCCGCCGGGCACGCCCACCTCGGCGCCGAGGCCAACGACCATGGGCACGCCACGGGAGCGCGCCAGCATCGCCACGTGGCTCGTGGCGCTGCCCGCCGCGAGTGCGATCGCACCGCCTCCGGACCAGTCGAGGCCCAGAAACAGCGACGGCGGCAGATCCCGTGCAACGACCACCGAGCCGCGCGCGACGTTCAGCGTGGTCTGCTCGCCCAGCAGGTGCCGCAGCACACGGTCGCGCACGTCGACGAGGTCGGCGGCACGCGCCCGGAAGTACTCGTCCTCAGCCTCCTCGTAGCCTCTGATCTCGGCCGCCATGGCATCGAGCCACGCGGCGTCGGCGGCGGCCCCGCCGGCGATTGCCGCACGCGCGGTCTCGCTCAACGTATCGTCCTCGATGAGCGCCACCTGTATCCCGATGATCCTGGTTGCCTCGCCGTTGGCGGACGATGCCAGCGCTGCCAGCTCGTCCCGGGACGCCGCGATCGCCGCGACCAGCGCCGCCTCCTCCTCGGCCGGGCTTGCTTGCCGGCGCGCGCGACTGGCAGCCGATGACAGCACCACCACCGGGCCGGCGAAGATGCCCGGGCTGGCGGCGCGGCCTGTCAGCTTCAACTCCATCACGCTCCCTCTTCGTCGAACCTGCGCTCGACGAGCGAGGCCAGCTCTTTCACCGCCTCGTCCGCGTCCGGCCCCTTGGCACGGAAGTGCAGCACCGTCCCCTTGGGCGCTTTGACGCGCATGATCTTCACCGGACTCTTGGCATCGACCCAAGGCCCGTCGGCGGCCAGCGCGACCTCGAGCTCGGAGGCGAACCGCTTGGCGGTCTGCGTGAGCTTGACCGAGGGTCGCGCGTGCAGACCGACCTCGTTAATGAGCAGTGCGCTGGCCTTGGCGTGAGTCATGCGGAATTCTTTCTGCCTCTTTCGCTGTTGGTGTGCACCGATCGGTATCTCACCCTGCCATCAACTCTTCGGCGGTCCGTTTGACGGCCTCCAGCGTGGCTCCGCCCGATGATTCGGTTGCGGCCATGACCGCGCCTTCCACCACCGGAGCGTCGCACACGACAACCCGCCTCTGGCGCCCTTCCGGCAGCATCTCGATCGCCATCTCGCTGTTGGTCTCGGCGCCGCCGAGGTCGACGAGCACGGCCACGCCCGCATCCGACCATGCCCGGTCGATTGCCGCACTGATGGCGGCGACGTCGGTGCCGAGCCCGCCCTCGGGGTTGCCGCCGGCGAAGGCGATGGGAACGCTGTCACCGACCATCTGGCGCACCATGTCGGCCGCCCCTTCGGCGACCTTCGGCGAGTGCGATACGATCACGATCCCGACGTTGGCCATGGGCTAGTCTCCCAACTCGCTTGCAATGGTTGTGATCATGAGGGCGGAGGAGCGCGCGCCCGGATCCATGTGCCCAATCGATCGCTCGCCGAGGAACGATGCGCGCCCGCGCACGGCCCTGAGCGGTATCGTCGCCTCTGCGGCCGATGCGGCGGTCCTGGCGATCCTCGATCCGAGGTCGGTGCCGCCATTTGCGAGCTCGGCCTGAACCGGGGCGAGGACATCGAGCATGGTCTTGTGGCCGACGTCGGACTTGCCGCGCGCCTTGACCGCGTCGATGGCCCGGGCGAAGGCGCGATTGACGTCGGCCAGATCGGGCGCCTCCGGCAGCTCCTTGCCGAGCGTCAGCAGGAGGGTGCCGTACAGGGGTCCCGACGCGCCGCCGACTTTCATGACGAGCTGCGTGCCGATCGACCTGACGGCGTCGGGAAGCGGCTGGTCCGACAGCCTGTCGAGGTCCGCGAGCACCGCCTCGAAGCCGCGCTTCAGGTTGATGCCGTGGTCGCCGTCGCCGATCCTCTGGTCGAGCGCGGTGAGCTCGTCGGCATGCATGATCACGGTCCGCGCGACCGCCTCGATCAGCCTTCTCTGCAGAGCCTGGTCCATGACCATCCTCGCCCATCTTCCTCTACCGCACTCGTCCGCACCCACTTTCACAGCCGCCGGCCATCCTCGGCGAAGAACAGTGGCCCGACGAGCTCGATCGCTACTTTGTCACCGATACCGAGACCGACATCCGGGTCCGTGAGCGTGACCAGATCACGCTCCGCCACCGACACGTGCAGGTGGTTCTGATCGCCGAGCCGTTCGATCCACGTCACGGTGCCGACCGTTGTGCCGTTCCCGGCCTTGCGGATGCAAACGTGCTCGGTCCGCGCGCCGATCGTCGTCGCGCCACCCGGGGCTGGCGTCAGCGGAAACATCGCCCGCGGCAGGAGATTGATGCCCGGATTGCCGAGCCGGGTGGCAACCCAGGTGTCGGCGGGGCTCTCGTAGATCTCGCGGGGCGTGCCGATCTGCACGAGCTGACCGTGATTGAGGACGCCGATGCGCGTCGCCAGCGTCATCGCCTCGGTCTGATCGTGCGTGACATAAAGGATCGTCGCGCCGA
>JBIOVC010000349.1:0-8644 GCA_044867545.1 Hyphomicrobiaceae bacterium
GGAAAGACTCGGCCTCGCGCGGTCCCGGCAGGAACCGCTCGTTGATGATCAGTGTGTACCAGAGGATGATCTGCAGCAGCACCGGGATGTTGCGCAGGAAATGGATGTAGCCGCCAGTGATCCTGGCCAGCAGCCAGTTCTTGGACAGCGTGCCGATGCCGACGAAGATGCCGAGGATGGTTGCGAGCGCGACGCCGATGACAGCGACGTGCAGGGTGTTCAAAAAGCCGACGAACAGGGCCCGGCCGTAGGTATTCGCCGCCGTGTATGGGATCAGACTTTCGGCGATGTCGAAACCGGATTCACGGGCGAGGAAATCATAGCCCGTGTGGATCTGCCGGGTCTCGAGGTTGACCATCGTGTTGCGCACGAGATAGGCGCCGAGCGCAACCACCAGACCGACGACCACCACCTGCCAGAAGATGGCCTGCACTTCCTTGTCGTAGAAGCTGCGCCGGCCGGTCTTTGCCGGCTTGGGGCGCGGCGAGCGCAGCGTCAGATCGGTCATGGTGCCGTACCCGCTCGGGTGCGCAAAAAGCCGGACGCCGCCCGGATGTCCCGGGCGGCGTCCTCGATCTCGTCAGCGGATCGGCGGGGCGTACATGATCCCGCCTTTGTTCCACAGGTTGTTCAGCCCGCGCGGCAGACCCAGCGGCTCGACGTTGCGCTTCCAGATCTCGCCGTAGTTGCCGACCGCTTTCACGGCCTTGACGACCCAGTCCTCATTGACGCCGAGCGCCTTGCCCATGCCGGGCGTGGAGCCCAGCACGCGCTTGACGTTCGGGTTGGTGGAGGTCTTCGCCATCTCTTCCACGTTGGCCTGCGTGATGCCGTGCTCCTCGGCCTCGACCAGTGCGAACACCGTCCACTTGACGATGTCGGCCCACTGCTCGTCACCCGCTCTGACCACCGGGCCGAGCGGCTCCTTGGAGATGATCTCGGGCAGTATCACGTAGTCGTCGCTCTTGCCTTTCGGCGCATCGTTGGTGCGCACCGAGGCGAGCCCCGAGGCGTCCGTCGTCAGCGTATCGCAGCGGCCGGCGAAGAAGGCGGCGTTGACCTCCTGGATGTTGTCGATCACCACCGGCTTGTACTGCATGTTGTTGCCGCGGAAGTAGTCGGCGAGGTTGAGCTCGGTGGTGGTGCCGGGCTGCACGCAGACGGTGGCGCCTGCGAGCTCCTTGGCGCTCTTCACGTTGAGCTTCTTCGGCACCATGAAGCCCTGGCCATCGTAGTAGGTGGTGCCGGTGAAGTTGAGGCCGAGCTGGGTGTCGCGCGTAAGCGTCCAGGTGGTGTTGCGCGACAGGATGTCGACCTCGCCCGACTGCAGGGCGGTGAAGCGCTGCTGCGCGTTGAGCGGAACGAAGCGGACCTTGTTGCCATCGCCGAGCAGCGCGGCCGCCACGGCGCGGCAGACGTCGACGTCGAGCCCGACCCATTTGCCGGTCGAGTCGGCAATCGAGAAGCCGCCGAGGCCGGTGTTGACGCCGCAGATGATCTGATCGCGCTGCTTGATCGCATCGAGCGTCGCGCCGGCGAATGCGGCGCTGCTCGCGCCGCCGACGAGCGTCGCCGCGATCAGGGCTTTGCTCCAGGTGCTAGTCATGGGGTTGTTGCTCCTCAGGTTACGAACGCAGGTCTGATTGTGACAGTTGTAGGTCGGTCTTCCAACTCCCCGAGGCGACCGCGGACGACGGGGTCCGGCTCGCCGCCGAGTTCAGTGGTTCAGGATCTGGCTCAGGAACAGCTTGGTGCGCTCCGACTTCGGGTTGGCGAAGAATTCTTTGGGCGGTCCCTGCTCGACGATCTCGCCCTTGTCCATGAAGATCACTCGGTCGGCGACCGAGCGCGCGAAGCCCATCTCGTGGGTGACACACAGCATGGTCATGCCCGAGCGCGCGAGCTCGATCATCACGTCGAGCACCTCCTTGATCATTTCTGGGTCGAGCGCAGAGGTCGGCTCATCGAACAGCATGATGCGCGGGTTCATGCAGAGCGCTCGCGCAATCGCCACGCGCTGCTGCTGACCGCCGGAGAGCTGGCCCGGGTACTTGCTCGCCTGCTCGGGGATGCGGACCCGCTTCAGGTACTGCAGCGCGATCTTCTCGGCTTCCGCCCGCGGCATGCGCCTGACCCAGATCGGCGCGAGGCAGAGGTTGTCGAGCACCGAGAGATGCGGGAACAGGTTGAACTGCTGGAACACCATGCCGACGTCGGAGCGGATCTTGTCGATGTTGCGGACGTCATTGGTGAGCTCGACGCCGTCGACGAAGATGTTGCCCTGCTGGTGCTCCTCGAGCCGGTTGATGCAGCGGATCAGCGTCGACTTGCCGGAGCCGGACGGTCCGCAGATCACGATCTTCTCGCCGCGCGCGACCGTCAGGTCGATGTTCCGGAGAACGTGGAACTCGCCGTACCACTTGTTCACGCTGATCAGCTCGACGGCGGGCCCCTGCGGTCCCGCCTCGCCGGCGATCTCCGGTACTCGCGCCATGCGATCCGCCCCAAAAACGAGAAACCTTGCGAGGACGGCCGAAACGCACGCCCCACCTGTCTTTTTGCCCGTTCGAGCAAAAAGTATGCCTGAGGTGGGGCACCGGCGCAACGCAAAGCTGGCAGGTTCTGGCCGCTACTATTGGCGTACAACCGGGCACTTTGCTGCCCAGCGGGCACTCAGCCCCTCCAGTCCTCCTGGACCATGGCCGCCCCCTTCTCCGCGATCATGATCGTCGGCGAGTTGGTGTTGCCGGAGGTGATCGTCGGCATGATCGAGGCATCGATCACTCTCACCCCCTCGAGCCCCCTGACCCTGAGCCTCGGATCGACCACCGCCGCCTCGTCGGTGCCCATCCGGCAGGTGCCGACGGCATGGAAGATCGTGGTGCCGATGTCGCCTGCCGCCTTCGCCAGCGCCTCCTCCCCGTCGATGTCTGGCCCCGGGCGGAACTCCTCGGGCGCGTAGCAGGCGAGTGCCGGCTGCGACACGATCCGGCGCGTCAGTCGGATCGACTGGGCCGCCACCCGCCGGTCCTCCTCGGTCGAGAGGTAGTTCGGATGGATCACCGGGTGGACCTGCGGGTCGGGCGAGGTGATGGCGACGTAGCCGCGGCTGGTGGGCCGGAGGTTGCACACGCTCGCCGTGAACGCCGGGAAGGGATCGAGCGGCTCGCCGAACTTCGGCAACGTCAGCGGCTGCACGTGGTACTGCAGGTTGGGCGTATCGCGCGACGGGTCCGACTTGGCGAACGTCCCGAGCTGCGAGGGCGCCATCGACATCGGCCCCCGCCGCCTGACCGCATACTCGAGCCCGATGCCGATCTTCTGCCAGAGCTTCTGCGAGCGCTCATTCAGCGTCTCGATGCCCGTCACCTTGTAGGCGCAGCGGATCTGCAGATGGTCCTGCAGGTTGTCGCCGACGCCGGGCAGGTCGTGGCGCACCTTGATGCCGAGTTGCTGCAGCCAACCGCCCGGACCGATGCCGGAGAGCTGGAGGATCTGCGGCGAGCCGATCGCGCCGGCTGCCAGGATCACCTCGCGCCGCGCACCGAGCGTGAAGCGGAGCCCGTTGTGGTTGCGCCTGACGGCGACGCCGGTGACCCGCTTGCCGTTGACGAGCACCCGCTCGACCGCCGCGTTCGTCAGCACGCTGAGGTTATTCCGCTTGAGCGCCGGCCGCAGGAACGCCTTCGCCGTGTTCCAGCGGAGCCCCGCGCGCTGGTTGACGTGGAAATAGCTCGAGCCCTCGTTGTCGCCGCCGTTGAAGTCGGCGACGCGCGGAATGCCCGCCTGCTGCGCGGCCTCCGCCCACGCATCGAGGATCCGCCAGGAGACGCGCGGCTGCTCGACCCGCCACTCCCCGCCGCGCGCGTGCACGCCGTTGAACTCTTTGGGATCGAGCGCCCGCTGATCCTCATGCTTCATGAAGTAGGGCAGCACGTCGTCCCACGCCCAGCCGACATTGCCGAGCTGGCGCCACTGGTCGTAGTCGCGCGCCTGCCCGCGCATGTAGATCATGCCGTTGATGGAGGAGCAGCCGCCGAGCACCTTGCCGCGCGGATAGGCGAGGCTGCGCCCGTTGAGGCCCTGCTCCTCTGCCGTCACGTACCCCCAGTCGACGCGCGGATTGCCGAAGCAGTAGAGGTAGCCGACAGGAATGTGCACCCAGATGTAGTCGTCGCTGCCGCCAGCCTCTATCAGCAGCACCCGCACGCGGTCATCAGACGACAACCGGTGTGCAAGCAGGCAACCGGCAGACCCCGCCCCGACCACCACGTAGTCATAGCTCTCGAGCGGCTCGCCCATGCCGTCCGCGCCCATGTCACACAACTTTCGCAATTGGCCTCGGGGCGAGTTGTAGACCACCACACCGGCGCGCGAAAGCGTAAGCAGGAAGAGCCTCTAGTGTGATGATCGAGAAGTTCGCCACCATTTGCGGCCCGGTCGGGAGCGAGCTTCGGAATCGGGACACTAGGCGAGCGTGCGCCCGAGCAGCACCAGCGCCTTGCCCTGGACGACCGTCTCCCCGGCGAGCACAAAGCCGTTGCGCTGATAGAAGCCGACGTTGCGCATGCCCTTCCCCGTGACGACGTGCACGCCCGCCGACCCCGCCTCCTCGGCATGCCGGACGAAGGCCGCAATCAGGCGGCTGCCGGCGCCTTTGCCACGATGCTCAAGCGCGAGGTTGATGTGGAGATGCGCAGGAAACAGCCGGATCAGCGGTGCAAACGCCTTGAAGTAAGCGACATCGTCGAAACGCTCGCTCGCCGTCGGCGGCTCGAGGCAGCCGGCGAGGTAGCCAGCGATCCGCCCGTCAGGGCCGACCGCCAGCAGGGCGTCCTCCGGGTAGTGGGAGAGGTACCGGCCGAGCCAGCGCTCGCGGAATAGGGCGCCGGCATCCTCGCTCGCGAAATCGCGGGCCTCGCTCGCCTCAAAGAAGATCCGGTCGAGCTCGGCGGCGAGCCCCTCGCGGCCGGACAAGACCGAATAGGGAACGATTGTGACGGCGAGGTCGCTCACGCGATCGCCCCGTTCACGACAAGGGTATGACCATATTGCGACGCAACATAGAAATTAACCATTGGATTCGCCCAGCCCTATGCGTTTTTGGGGGGTGCGACATGCATGGGGAGGCCTGACATTTCGCAGCGCAGCGTGGCATATGAATGGGCAACGGGGGTGACTCGAGAGACCTCGGAGCGCCCTGCCAACAAGAAGGAACATATCATGAGCAGCACGAAGACTCTGGACGCTCTCGACCTTGTACCTAGCCTAGCCCGCAAGGGTGGTCCGCTGGCATCGGTCTTGGCCGTGTTCGAGGCCCTCGGCGAGGGCATTGCCGCGTCGCACAAGTACCAGACCCTGGTCGCCCGCGGCGTGAAGCCCGACAAGGCCGCCCGGATCGTGTTCGAGAGCATCAGCCAGAAGTAACTGGCGATAGCCTCCAGGCAACGCTAGCCGCGCCAACACCCTGGCGCGGCTTGTTTTTTTGGGGTGCCTCGGGGCTGCATCTGATCGGAGAGCAGCCCCCTCAAGCCCCGCCCGCATTCGCCCGGACAGGCAGTCGCCAGCCCGGCCGGATGAAGTGGCAGGTGTAGCCGGCGGGATAGCGCTCGAGATAGTCCTGGTGCTCGGGCTCGGCCTGCCAGAAGGGACCGGCCGGGGCGATCTCGGTCACCACCTTGCCCGGCCAGAGCCCGGACGCCTCCACGTCGGCGATGGTGTCCTCCGCCACCCGCTTCTGCTCATCGCTCGTAGTGAAGATCGCGGAGCGGTAGCTGGTCCCGATGTCGTTCCCTTGGCGGTTCCGCGTCGTCGGATCATGGATCTGGAAGAAGAACTCGAGCAGCCGCCGATAGCTGGTCTTCTGCGGGTCGAAGATGATCTCGATCGCCTCGGCATGGCTGCCGTGATTGCGATAGGTCGCGTTGGGCACGTCGCCGCCGGTGTATCCGACCCGGGTCGAGATGACACCCTCCTGGCGCCGGATGAGATCCTGCATACCCCAGAAGCAGCCGCCGGCCAGAACCGCGCGTTCGTCCCTCATGCCACGTCCTCCACCTGGTCGAGATAGGCCCCGTAGCCCTCGGCCTCCATGTCGTCGCGGTGGATGAAGCGCAGCGAGGCCGAGTTGATGCAGTAGCGCAGCCCGCCGCGATCCGACGGCCCATCAGTAAAGACATGCCCCAGATGGCTGTCGCCGTGTATGGAGCGCACCTCGGTGCGGACCATGCCGTGCGAGGTGTCCCTGAGCTCGTTGACGTTGGCGGGCACGATCGGCTTGGTAAAGCTCGGCCAGCCGCAGCCCGAGTCGTACTTGTCGGAGGAGGCAAACAGCGGCTCGCCCGACACGATGTCGACGTAGATGCCCGGCTCCTTGTTGTCGAGGTACTTGCCCGTCCCCGGGCGCTCGGTGCCGCTTTTCTGGGTCACCCGGTATTGCTCCGGCGAGAGCTTCGCGATGGCATCGGGGTCCTTGCGATAGGTTGGCATTGCGCTGCTCCTCGGCTGGCCGACGCTCATTTATCGTAGGTCGTTAGCGTCGCGCCGTCATCTGCGATGAAGATGGCGAGCAGGCTGGCGGGCTCCGTCGCGCTGGCGTTCTCACTGACGAGGTGCTTGCTGCCCGGCGGCTCGAAGAAGCTTTCACCGGCCTTGTACACCTTGGCCGGTCCGGTGGCGGAGTTCTCGGAGCGAATTGCGCCCGACAGCACATAGGCGAGCACGCTGCCGGCGTGGTGATGCTTCTCCGACTTGGCGCCGGGCGCATACTTGACGAGGAGCGCCGTGACGCTCTTGCCGGGAACGTTGGGCAGCTTCTCGGTCGCAACCGTCCTCACGTTATCGTCGGCCAGGCTGGCGGGCCCGGCCAACAGAGTTCCTGCCGCCAGAGCAGCAGCGGCAGCAAGGCTGTGCCGGGACTTGAGGAAAGAGCGGAACATTCAGTCCTCCTGTTCTTGGATTTCACGCTTTTCTCCCACTCCGCCTGGCGGCCGATCACTCGGCGACGCTCAGCACGATCTTGCCGCGCGGCCTTGGTCTTGTGCCTTCGAGCATCTCGTGCGCCACGCGCGCTTCCGCAAGAGGCAGGACGGCGCCGACGTTGACGGCGAGCTCGCCCACGTCGAGCATCGCCGCGATCCGCGCCAGATGCGCCGTCGTGACGTTGACCAGGAAGAACAGCGCCCGCACGCCATGTCGCCTCGCGGCTTCCTCGTCCGGCTTCGACACGGCCGACACCAGGACTCCTCCGGGCCTGAGCACCGCG
Organism: Hyphomicrobiaceae bacterium; assembly: GCA_044867545.1. Lineage (GTDB taxonomy): Bacteria > Pseudomonadota > Alphaproteobacteria > Rhizobiales > Hyphomicrobiaceae > DATLZB01. The sequence continues at coordinate 7,265 of JBIOVC010000349.1, forward strand.
AACGAGCGAGACTGAACCTCTCCGCCGACAAGGTCGATCACGGCGTCTATGCCGCTCACGGCGTCCTCGAAACGGACCGCGCGGTAGTCGATGACCTCGTGCGCGCCCAGGCCGCGCACCGCCTCAACGTCACGGGCGTCGGCCGTCGCGATGACCCGCAACCCGGCGTGCCGCGCCATCTGTGTGGCATAGGCGCCGACATTCCCGGCGGCGCCGTGAACGAGCACCGCCTGGCCTGCAACGAGCTTCGCCTGCTCGAACAGCGCCTGCTGCGCGGTGACCGCAACGACTGGAACGGAGGCGGCCTCGATATCGCTCAAGCGGGCGGGTGTCGCCGCGATCATGCCGGCCGAAGCGACGGCATACTGGCCGTAGGCGCCGGTGAATTGGCGATTTGTGACGCCGAAGACTCTGGCGTCCGGCATCAGCCCCGTCACACCCGGGCCGACGGCCTCGACGACGCCCGACAGATCGGAGCCCAGCGTCAACGGGAGAGGCTGTGGCAGCACGCTTTTGCCGGCCCGGATCCAGCCGTCCCACGGCCCGACACCGGCAGCTTTGACTCGGACCAGCACCTCGCCTTCGCCGGGAGTCGGCCGGGGCGCATCCTCGAAGGAGATGACCTCGGGTGGGCCGAAGCGGTGGACCCGACATGCCTTCATAGTCATGAGTCGCAGTTCCGAGCTTTCCGTGACATGAATTCGCCTCCTGAGCGGTCAGCCGAGCCACGATCAGCGGCGCGATCCGAGCGCCGCGACCATGTCCGTCTGCTCCCACGCCAGCCGGTTGCACCATCAGGGAAAACCCGAAAAAGATGCGGGAAACGTCTGTCTGAGGAGCAACCCCTACATGCGCATCGTCGACGTCTGCGAGGTGACCAAGCCGATCGCCTCGCCGATCCGCAACGCCTACATCGACTTCTCGAAGATGACGGCGAGCCTCGTCGCGATCGTCACTGACGTCGTCCGCGATGGCCGCCGCGTCATCGGCTACGGCTTCAATTCAAACGGCCGCTACGGCCAGGGCGGGCTGATCCGCGAGCGCTTCCGCGACCGCATCCTGGAAGCCAGCCCCGAGAGCCTGCTGAATGAGGCCAGCGACAACCTCGACCCGCACAAGATCTGGGCGGCGATGATGAGGAACGAGAAGCCGGGCGGCCACGGCGAGCGCTCGGTCGCGGTCGGCACGCTCGACATGGCGGTCTGGGACGCAACCGCGAAGATCGCCGGCAAGCCGCTGTTCCGCATGCTCGCCGAGCGCGACGGCCGTGAAGCCGACCGCAAAGTCTTCGTCTACGCCGCCGGCGGCTACTACTACCCGGGCAAGGACAACACCGCACTCCGCGCGGAGATGCGCTCCTACCTCGACCGCGGCTACACC
>JBIOVC010000350.1:0-4016 GCA_044867545.1 Hyphomicrobiaceae bacterium
ACGTCGCGGTGCTGTCGAGCGCGGCCGGGATGGCGGCCGACGCGGAGCGTTCGCGCATCTGCAACGACCGGGCGAAGGATGCGGAGCGCGCCTATCCGGGGCGGTTCATCGGGCTGGCGCACGTCAATCCGCTCGGCGGGAAGGGGGCGCTGGCCGAGCTTGGGCGGTGTGCCGATACGCTCGGCTTTCCCGGTGTCGCCATCACCTCCGAGCAGGACGGGCGTTACCTCGATGCACCCGAGCTCGAGCCGTTCTGGGCGGAGGCCGCGCGGCGCGGGATGTACGTGTTCGTGCATCCGGCGCTGAAGCTCAACCACTCGCGCCAGTTCGATGCCTACGATCTCGCCCGCTCGGTCGGGCGCGAGTTCTCGCTGATCATGGCGACGATCCGGCTGATCGATTCCGGCGTGTTCGACCGGCATCCCTCGCTCATCGTGCAGATGTCGCATCTCTCCGGCGGGATCGCGTCGATGCTCGCCCGCATCCGCGGCTTCGAGCACAAGGAGTTCTGGGGCACGGCCGGCAATCCCCGGCATGGCCGGACGGCGGAGAAGCCCTTCGACCACTACCTTCAGCACAACATGATGTTCGACTGCGGCGGCTTCTTCGGCTCGGTCGCAGCGGTGCGTACGGCGCTGATCGAGCTGCCGGCCGGCCGGATCGTGTTCGGCACCGACTATCCTCAGGAGATCCGCAGCGCGGAGGTCGCCCGCGATTTCGTCGCGGGTATAGCGGGGCTGGGCGCCCAAGGTGAGAGCATGCTCAGGGCCAACGCCTGGCTGCTGCTGAAAGATCGCCTTTCCAAGATGCCGCCGCGAAGCTAGCTTGCGCGGGCACCATTTTTCCATCCGGCAGCGGGTGCATTCTGCGCGCGCCCTGCAACAACCCGAGGAGGACGAGAGTTGCCCTGGATCGATGTGAACGGCGTGAGCCTCTACTACGAGTTGGCGGGTAACGGGAATCCGACGGTCGTGCTGCTGCACGAGATGGGTGGCAACGTCGGCAGCTGGGACGGCGTTGCTCCCGGTCTTGCCAAGCGCTTCCAGACGCTGCGCTACGACCAGCGCGGGCTCGGTCTCTCGGAGAAGGTGCGCGAGCGGTTCAGCCACGACGACCTCGTCAATGATCTCGAAGCGCTGCTCAAGGCGCTGAAGCTCGAGCCGCCCTATTGCCTCGTCAGTGTCGCGGCGTCAGCGGTGCAGGTGCTGCGGTTCTATGAGCGCCATCCCGAGCAGGTCAGCCGCATCGTGCTCGGCAACCCGGCGCCCGGCGTCGATGCGAGCCGCGCTGCACAGCTCGACGAGCGCGCAGCGAAGGCCGAGTTCGAGGGTCTCCGCAAGACGCTCGACATCACGCTCGACAAGTCGTACCCGCCGACGCTGACCGATCGGGAGACTTACGAGACCTATCGCGGGCGCTACCTCGCCAACGATCCAGTGGGCTTTGCCAACATGAACCGGATGTTTGCGCGCGCCAACATGATCTACATGCTGTCGCGCATCAAATGTCCGACACTCGTTATCGCCGGGCGGCAGGATGCGATCCGGCCGGCTGCCATGAGCGAGCAGATCGCCAAGACCATTCCGGGCGCGCGGTTCGAGTCGATCGATGCCGGCCATTTCATGCCGACGACGGCGCCCAAGGCGATGCTGGCGCTGATCGAGGAGTTCGCGGCGGGCTGATCAGGCCGTGTAGTCGTCAATGTGTGGGTCGTCATTGGGTATGGAGCAGGCGACGTTCAGAACCGCCCGGCTCACGATCCGTCCCAGAGCTCTGGCGGACACGGATGCTTGTCTCGCAATGGACCGCGAGCCGGGCGTGACCCGTTTCGTCGACGGGCCGTGGAACGATCCGGTCGCCCATCGCCAGTTCATCGAAGCACGGACCTTGGGTCCGTACCCGCCGGGGCTCGGCTATTGGACCGTACTCGACGGGAACGACCTGTTCGTCGGATGGGTCATGCTCATCCCGCTGGACGCGAGAGGGCCCGAGGTCGAGATCGGCTGGCGGGTCAAGCCGGCAAGGTGGGGCAAGGGCTACGCCACCGAGGCCGTGAGGCCCTTGGTCCTTCACGGCCTGGAGGATCTCGGCTTGCCTGAGATTGTGGCGGATATCGACGTTCTCAATTCGGCGTCTCGGCGGGTCGCAGGGAAGGTCGGTCTTTGCGCGCGGGAGGATCGGCTGCACCATGGCCGCGAGAGCGTTCGCTACTCGCTCAGGAGGGAAGAGCTGGCGGCAGCGTGGGTTCGAGTAGAGACGTAGTCCAGGAGAGGCGAAGCGCACCATGCAGATCAAGGCGAACGGCATCACCATCAACTATCGGATCGACGGGCGCGAGGATGCGCCGTGGCTCGTATTCTCCAACTCGCTGATGACCGACCTGTCGATGTGGGACGAGGAAGCCGCGGCGCTCAAGTCCTCATTCCGCATCCTGCGCTACGACCAGCGCGGGCACGGCCGGACGGAGGCGCCTGAGGGCCCGTACAAGTTCGATACGCTGGTCGCGGACGCGATCGGGCTCATCGATGCGCTCAAGATCGAGCGGGCGCACTTCGCCGGCATCTCCATGGGCGGCATGACCACGCTGTTCCTTGCGCAGCGCTACCCCAAGCGCTTCGAGCGGCTCATTGCCTGCGATTGCGGACCGGCCTCGTCGCCGGCGTCGGCGCAGCAGTGGGCCGAGCGCGTGGCGGTCGGAAAGGCGGGTGGAATGGAGGCGCTGGTCGAGCCGACCATCGCGCGCTGGTTCCCGCCGGAGTTCGTCGCAACCAAGGCGCCGGTGCTCGACAAGGTGCGCGGCATGATACGGACGACGCCGTATGCCGGCTTTGCCGGCTGCGCGGCCGCGCTCTCGGACTATGATCTAAAGCCAGGCCTCGGCGCCATCACCCATCCGACGCTGCTGATCGTCGGCAGCAAGGACGCGACGCTGCCCGGGATAAAACAGATCAATGCCGCCGTGAAAGGCTCCAAGCTCGTCGAGCTCGAGGGCGCCGGGCATCTCTCCAACCTGGAGCAGCCAGCGCAGTTCTCAGCCGCGATCCGCGAGTTCCTGACGGCGGGTTGAGACCTCTGGCCGGGGAGCGGTGCAGAGGTGCAGTGTCCGGGCCGAACGAGCGAATTTGATCCCGGTCAAAGTCGCCCGGAAAGGCATGGCTCCCGCATAAGCTCTGCGGGGCCGGCATTGCAGACTTGGGCAAACCCCAACTATACGTCGTATACAACGTCTGCTCAGCCCGAACCTGCGGCTTCCAGCGCTCCGGGCTCCAGCCGCAGCGGCCTTTCCGACCCTAGGAGGAGGAACGAATGTCGAGTGCGAAGACCCAGACCCAAGGCGAGACCCGTGCGCCCCTCTCCAGCAAGGCGCGCGAGATGATGGAGCAGCTCAACTCGGATGCCGCCAAGCACCACGTTTGGGTCCGTACACAGATGAACGCGCCGGCGCAGCGGCCGTGGTTCGCAGATACCGGCGGCAAGACCGGTGGCGGCGACATGGCCTCCGGCCGAGTTGCGGCCAACCAGCTCAAGACGCACGCTTATCGCTGGCGCTGGAAGGACTACAGCTCCTATCTCAACCGCATTTCCGGGATCGCGAGCCAGGCCGACGTGTCGCCGATCGAGTTCGCCGACCGGCAGAGCATCCTGCTCACCAATCCGGGTCTCGGCGGCCGCCTGCAGGTCACCAACACCATCCGCTGCGCGATCTCGATCTACAACCCGGGCGACGTCGCGCCGGCGCACGTGCACAGCCCGAACGCAAGCCGCACGATCCTGTCGGACAAGGGTGGCTATACCAACGTCGAGGGCGAGCGGTGCGAAGCGGAGCGCGGCGACGTGATCTTCACGCCGAACGGCACCTGGCACGATCACGGCAACGAGGCCACCGAGCCGGTGATCTGGATCGACATGCTCGACTGGCCGCTAATGGAGTTCCTCGACTGCGCCTGGGTCGACCTGGAATTCCCGGGGGCCGGCGCGCAGAGCAACGCCAAGATCCAGAAGGTGGCGCATCCGGA
>JBIOVC010000351.1:0-6765 GCA_044867545.1 Hyphomicrobiaceae bacterium
CAGGGATCACACAGGAGCGGTTCAATTTCGGTCGGAGTCTCTACAGCGACACGCCCGTGAACCAGCTCGTGGCCCCGGCCAGCAGGCAGACGACGCCGATCGAAAGTCCGCTTGTGACGAGAATGGCAAGCGAGATGTCGAGCCATTCCGGACGACTGCTCACCTGACCCTCACGAAAGCGGACCATCTGCAGCAGTACAAAGGAGGCGGCGACCAAGCCGGTGCCTCCGGCCATCAACAGCATCTGCTTCTCCTCGAATTTCGACGCGCAGCGCCACACCCGGCGCTCGCCGGTGGCGGGCGACCCCGGTATGCGGAGCCGCCCGCCCCTCGATGTGCCCGATCGTCAGGTTCGAAGCAGTTGGGCAACGATCATCAGTGCAAGGAGCGCTCCGAACATGACGAGCCCGATGATGATGCCCATCTTGGAGTCGTCCTTGGGTTGAGATGGCTCCTGCTCCGAGCCGGTTTCGTTCGGATGGTTGCTGCTTTCGCTCATAGCTGTTCGCCCTAAGTCGCATGGTTGCGCGCCGGCGAGCGTCACCGCGCGCGGTGCGCGGGCGCACGACCGGTGTTTGTTGGGAAGACAGTGCTCGCATCCCGGCGCGAAGTGGCCGGCTATGCGATTCGCTAGGCGACGGTGGGCGGAGCGCGCGGGCTATGGGTGCGTGTTCGCGTAAGTGGCGGTGGCTGGCGCGCGTCTCGCGCGAGCGCTACGCGCCGTTGCACCTTGAAGTCGGGAACACGGTCGAGGAGGACGACAACCGGCTGGTCCGCGGTATCGCCCTGAGGCGGGCCGGCCTTGCGTGCCTGCTGCTGCTCGGTGCGAACGCACAGCGGTTGCGGGCGAACCGCCTTTGCCTGGTCCCGGCCCTCGCTGAATTCCACGGGCCGCGACGCGCCGGTCGCAGGCGTCTCCGCCCGGGCTGCCGGTGCCGCCCCGGCGAGCAGCGCGGCAAAGAGACAAAGTAGCAGGATACGTCGCATCAACCTGCGCTCGGGTTGCTGGCCGGCCACCGCTAACAGAGACGGCCGGCACCGGCAAGCGATGCGAAGGGATGCTCAGCCCTACCGGGCAAGGCCTGGTCGGACATGGACCCAGACGTGGGCGACAAAGCGGTCGCGGCCTACTTGGATCTCCAAAGGCGCATCGTGGCTATCGAGGCCTGCGTGTATCCGGCAGGGTCGGTGACGTCGCCGTGCGCGGCACGGCTTGTGATGGTGTTTGTCGTCAGAAGTCCGCCGACATACGGGGCCGGAAGTCCGCTCAGGATGAGCTGACAGCGGACCGGGAAGAGGCCGGCTTGCGGGAAATCGACCTTGACTGCGAGGCACTCGCCGTTGCCGCGAAAGGAAATCGAGCCGAGCCTTATTTCAGCATGGAAGTTCTGCCGCGCAGGTTCGCTCGTCGGACCAAAGCAGGCGCGCAGCTCGGCCGCCCGGGTGTTCTTCGCTTGGACGACTTTTCCGTCGGTGGGCTGCACCCCAACGGTCCAGAACGAGAAAAACCGCTCGGTGTCCTTTGGAAACGGCTCGAATCCCGTTCTGGCGGACGAGCACCAGTCGGCCACCGGTTCACGCGGCTCCCTGATGCTGCGCAGGATGTAGATGTCCTCCAGCGCGGCCTCGGCCGTCGACGCTGTCGCGGCGGTGCCGTGCGTCCCGTGCGGATATTCGGGGTTCGGCGTATGCGTCAGCAGTTCGCCGGCCTGCATCCCTGCGTCTCCTTCGATGCCGTAGATCGCGATGTGCAGTCCCCAATACCCCGTCACGAAGATGACGAGCGCCGCTGCGAGGCCTGCGGGGACGCCGGCGAGCCTGCGCTTGAGCGCGGGCAGGAAATGCACCTCGCGGGTATGATCGGCGGCGATGGCGATGATGACCGCCATGATGAGCGCGTGGCCGACCAGGTCGACGCGGCCGAACGGGTAGACGGCCGCGTTGAAGATGACGAAGAGAGCGACGGCCGACAGCCGCCGGATGAGCGGCGTCCAGAGCATGCCAAATCCCATCGTGAACTCGGCGACACCCGCCATCGGGATGAACACGTCGCGCGGCATGCCGAACGTCAGGAAGGGCTTTTCCTCCACCAGCGGGTAGAACCATTCGGGATAGGCGAACTTTTCGAGGCTCGACCACATCAGCGCGATGGCGACGCCCCAGCGCAGCGCCTCGAAGCGATGCTTGCGCCATTCTGGATTGGACGATGCCTCCAGCACCAGATAGGCGGCGACCCCGACTCCGAGCGCGAGATAGTCGAGCAGGTGGAAGACGTCGTAGTCGCGCAGCGCCAGCAGCCACAGCCCGATGATGCCGAAAGCGGCAAGCGGTCTCGTTCTGCGGGTAAGGACCAGCCCGGCGATCAGGAGCTGCGTCCACGACACCCATTCCGCGGGCGTCTTGAGATCGGGCGTCAGATAGACGCCGCCGACCGCGAAGATCGCCACGAAGAAGCCTGCGATGACGATGCAAACGAATTCGTCGAGGCGCTTCCAGAGGGGGTCGGTGATCCGGTCCATGTTGCGCAGGATCGCTTCGCCTGCGCTCGATTTCTCAACCGCTCTGGTCGCGAGGAAGACCGCCAGCACCAGCGCGATGCCGGTCCAGAACCAGACATTGGTCAGCGTGGCGCCAATCGGTTGGGGCGGTGCTCCGACGATATACGGCGCGAACCATTTCACATGCGCATGCGCCGGCACTGAGGCCGCGATGAATCCGAGTATGGTCAGACCGAGCAGGCGGCCGGAGGAGCAATGCGGAGCGGGGTGGTTCAATTCTTTCTCCTCTGGCCGCGAGGCCCCTTGCGAGTGAATCTGGCGGCAGCGCGTTATCGCCGCTGTGCTCCACGACAGGGTGACGGCCGTGCGCGCTTCATCGCGGCAGCCAGCCGATGCCGTGCGCATGCAGGCTGTGGATGTAGAGGCGATCCGCCGTCTCGGTGGCACCTGTGGCCTGTGGGTAGGCACCGGTCGGGTCCTGCAGATCGGCAGTGACGCGGCCCTCCTCGTCGATCGCGAAGACGTGCCCGTACGGCTCGCCGAGCGGCAAGAGGAAGCGCGGCAGTCGCAGCAGCACCTTGCGCAGGAACGGACTCTCGGAGAGCGAGTCCGCCGCCGGATTGCGCGGCTTGATCAGCCCGGCCCAGATGCGTCCATCGCGTCCGCGCATCAAGTTGTCCGGATAGCCCGGGAGGTTGTCGAGCAGCACTCGCGCCTGCGGCGATCCGCTTTGCACGTCGATGTCGTTCGCCCGGCCATCGATCTTCCAGAGGCGGTAGCGGCCCGTCTCGTTCACGAAAAGGGTATGGCCGTCGGACGACAGGGCGATACCGTTGGCAAACGAGAGGCCATGCGCCACGACGCGCATTTTCCTGGTCACGGGGTCATAGGCGAGCACGCGGCCGGTCGCGGATTGCTCGATAATGTCGAGCACGCTCGCTTCGAGCGTGCCGCCCCATTCCGCAGGAGCAAAACGCGTCGAGGAGTCGGTGAGATAGACCGTCCCGCCTGGCGCCACGACGACGGAGTTGGCATAGCGGATCGGATCATTGGGGGTCACGCGATCGGCCAGCACGGTCACGCGGGGTTCGGCGGTGATCGCCAGCAGCCCCTTCATGGCATCCGCGGCGATCATCCGTCCCTCGGCATCGAAGTCGAAGCCGAGCACGCGCCCGCCCGTGTTCGCGAAGACCTCCTGCTTCGCGCCGTCCGGCTCCATGCGTATCAGGTTGCCGCTATGCATTGCGGCGTAGAGCTTGCCGCCCGGACCGATCGCTATGTGCTCCGGGCCCACCTCGCTGCCGGTGTCGATGATGCGCAAACCCGACAGGCGTGTGTTCGGCGCAAAAGGACCTGTGAAGCCAGGCGGCTTCTGCGCCGCCCACGACTCGGGCTCTGCGGGAACCGGCCAGAACGCGAGATAGGCAGCGGCGGCCGCCAGCACCAGTGCCGCGATGCCGGCCGCCTTGCGAATGATGGCTACCCCCAACGCGATGTCCCCCTGTTTTGGCGATGATGCTGTGCGGAGACGGCAAAGGCAACATCCCAGCTCAGAATCGGCGCCAGGGGGCGGAGCATGCGCGCTTGCAGCGATGCGCCGAGGCGCGCCCAAGCAAAATCAGCGAGACCCATCCGCAGACCGGGCACGACGGCGGGAAATTGAGGACGCACCCTAAAACGGCACGCCCGTCAGCAATGCGGCGGCGCCGGCCACGGTCGAGACGAGACCGACCGAGACACCCGTCGTGACGAGTATCGCCAGGCTCGTATCGATCCACTCGGGGCGCGTGCTGGCCTGGCCTTCGGGGAAGCTGACCAGTTTCAGCAGAACAACCGATCCGATCATCATGAAGGGTCCAGAGAGCATCATGAACATGTGTGTTCCTCGTGCGTGTCGTTGCTGTCCCCGGACGATGGGTGCCGCTGAAACGGCTGCCCGACGCGGGAGACCTTGTGTTGCGTGGAGTGGGTGTGTGGCGCCGCAGCCGACCCGATCGGAGCCATGGCTCTTTCAGGCGAGGTGTCAGCAGCGGCGATGCTTCGCTATCCGAGGCTCGGCGGACCGCGCGGGCTGTAGGTGCGCTTGCGCTGCAGCAGCGGCGCTTGCCATTCGCGCTGGATCAGCGCCCGCCGTTCGTGGGTAGCATGATCGGAGGCATCGGCGGCGAGAACATCCGGCTCATGATCGAAAGCGCCGTTCTCCGGCAGGCCGCACTTGCGCGGCTGCGGCGCTGAGCGAACCCCGAGCAGTTGAGGCGCCTGCTCGCCGGTGTCGCCGTGTACGGCCGGCGCGTGCCCGTTGGCACTGTACGAGCCCGCCCACGACGGCGGCGCGGTTCCGGCCAGCGCCGCAGCGGCGAGCACACAAAGAATGAGGACGAAGCGCTTCATATGAGCCGGCAAATGAACGGACTCGTGCGACCGCTATCAGAGACGGGTCGCAACGGCAAGCGCCGGCCCCTCGCAGCTCAGGCTCAGGCGGGGTTCTCGGCGCGGAACTCGGCGCGCTCGTCACTATCGAGCTGGGCGATCAGGCCCTGCTCCCAGGCGAGGTACCGGCGCGAGGATTCGAGGTTGCCGTCGTGGCGGTCGTGCACGAACCAGAGATAGTCGATGCATTGGGCCTCGGCCGGGAGGTCCGGCGTGGCCTCGACCGGCAGCCCCGCGCCCGCCCAGGCTTCAAGTCCACCCGCAACCTCCACCACATCGGTGGCTCCCTGCTCCTTGAGATCGATCGCAGCGAGCTGACCGGCGGTTGCCTCGTCCGTGAAGAGCGCCGCCGTCCGCCCCGATAGGCCCTCGACCGCGGCGACCCGGGGCCGGATCGACCACTGCGCTCCGGCGGCGTGTCCAGCCCGGTAGCGCTGGGACGAGCGAAGGTCGATGAGAGAGGCGCGCCCATCGCGTGCGAGCGACAGCGCGTCGGCTGGCTTCATGCTCGCCAGCGGCTCAGGTGAGGGCGCACCGCCGCGGGGGCTCGCGCCCCGCAGCGCGTCGTCGATCCGGATCACGTAGGTCTCGTAGCCGAGCCCTCTGAGCCAGTAGGCGGCAAGCGCGGCCCTCAAGCCGGTGTCGTCGGCCAGCACCACCCGCGCCCGGCGTACGCCGATCCACTGGTCCGTCGCCTGCACGAGCTGTCCGCTGGGGGCATGGGTCGCGGCGGGCACGGGGTCGCTGGCGGCCTCCGCGGCGGAGCGCACGTCGAAGAGATAGAGCGTGCAAGCAGGCTGCAACGAGAGGCTCATGAAGCGGTCATAAGTGATCACCGGGATTGCATGGCGCTTGCACAAGTCTGCCGCCCGAGCCTCGCTGGCGCGCCGCTGGGAGGCCGTCAGCTCGGGGAACGGTTGGGCAGTTTTGCCGCGCTCCAGAGGGAACCCCGCGAGCGCCCACCCCTGCGTCCCATTCTCCAATGCATACAATGGGTTAGATATGCCAGCAAGCCGCAGTCCGGCCACCCCGACGAGCCCGCGCGTCCGCCCCGCGCAGGTCACCACCACCGGCGTCCCCTCATCCTCCACCACCCCCGCGAACCGGTGTGCCAGCTCCCCGTTCGGCAGGCACACCGCGCCGGGAATGCGCATCTTCGCGTACTCGGCAGCCGGCCTCGCATCGAAGAATTTGAAGGCCCGTCCCTCGCGCCGCCACGCAGCGAGCGTTGCGGCGTCGATCGTCTGCGGATGCAGCGCGTGTTCGGCGAGCTCGCCTAGCGTCTTGCTCGGCACGTTGACGCCCTTGAACAGCGTCAGACCCGCCGCGGACCAGGCAGGTATGCCCCCCCCGACGATGCTGACGTCCACATAGCCGAGTCGCTGCGCCGCCCGCGCGCTGACGTCGTCGCCTGAATCGATCAGCAGCAGCGGCGTCGACCTCCGCGGCACCAGGCCCGTGATGATGGCCTCGAGGCGGCTGTACGGGCAGGGCACGGCGAACAGCGGATGGCCCTCGCCGAACTGCCCCGCTTCGCGCACATCGAGGAATGCGATCTCGCTTGCCTGGTGCAGGCGCCGCTTGGCTTCCAGCGGACTGATGGTTTGCGTGGTCGTCATTCTGCCGCTCCGAATCCCAATTGCCCGCGAACCTCGCGCGACTGTGGCGAGGCCAGCAGGGCCGCGAGCCGCCGCGCCAGCTCGGGTTCCCCCGCGGTAGCAGCGATGCCGCAGCTGTAGACCGTCGCCAGTCCGAACGGGTCAGGCAGCGGACCGACCAGTGTCACGCCCGCCGTTGCGACGATCTCGGTTGCCTGGGTGCAGCCGATCGGATGGCC
>JBIOVC010000352.1:0-3716 GCA_044867545.1 Hyphomicrobiaceae bacterium
GCGCCGAACCCAATGAGCGTCTACGGGCGCTCCAAGCTCGAAGGCGAACGGCGTGTCGCTGCGGGTTGCAGCCGCCACATCATCCTGCGCACGGCCTGGGTCTACAGCCCGTTCGGCCACAACTTCGCCAAGACCATGCTGCGCCTTGCTGCAAGCCGGCCGGAGGTCGCCATCGTCGACGACCAGGCCGGCAGTCCCACCTACGCGCCGCATCTGGCCGATGCAATCGTGTCGATCGCCGTGCATGCTCTCGACGGCTCGCAACGCGGCGGGCGCCTCTGGGGCACCTATCACGCGGCGGGTCAAGGTGAGGCGACGTGGTGCGCGATTGCCAGGGAGATCTTCCGCTGCTCGGCCGCGCTCGGGGGCCCGAGCGCGAACGTCAAAGCGATCACCACCGCCGAGTATCCGACGCCGGCACGGCGGCCTCGGAACTCACGGCTCGATTCCGGCAAGCTGATGCACGATTTCAATGTGCAGCTTGCCGACTGGCGCAGAGGTACGGCCGATTGCGTCCGGCGTCTTGTCGCATGCTGATTAATGTGCAGTCGTTCTTGAAAGGATTGCGGAGATGAAGGGAATTGTTCTTGCCGGCGGCCGCGGCACGCGGCTCCACCCGATGACGCTCGTAACGTCCAAGCAGCTGCTGCCGATCTACGACAAGCCGCTGATCTACTATCCGCTGTCTACGCTGATGCTGGCCGGCATCCGCGACATCCTCGTCATCACCACGCCGGAGGACCTCGAGGCCTTCCGCCGGCTGCTCGGCGACGGCCGGCGCTGGGGCATATCGCTCAGCTACAAGGCGCAGCCTCGGCCCGAGGGCCTCGCGCAGGCCTACATCGTCGGCGCCGATTTCGTCGCGGGCGAGAGGTCGGCGCTGATCCTCGGCGACAACCTTTTCTACGGCCACGCGCTCCCCGAGAAGCTCGCCGTCGCGGTCGGAAGGGAGAAGGGTGCAACGATCTTCGGCTACCACGTGGCCGACCCCGGCCGCTATGGCGTGATCGAGATCGACACTGGCGGTCGGCCGACGGGGATCAAGGAAAAGCCGAAGGTGCCAAAGTCGAACTGGGCGGTGACCGGCCTCTACTTCTTCGATCAGCGTGCGGTCGAGATTGCCGCTGGCCTCAAGCCGTCCAAGCGCGGCGAGCTCGAGATCACCGATCTCATCGCCGCCTATCTCGGCAGCGGCGAGCTTCACGTCGAGCTGCTCGGGCGCGGGTTCGCCTGGCTCGACACCGGCACGCCCGATTCATTCAACGAGGCATCCGACTACGTGCGTGCGCTGGAGAAACGCCAGGGCTATCGCATCGCGTGCCCAGAGGAGATCGCATTCCACATGGGCTTCATCGGCCGCGACGAGCTCATCGCGCTCGGCCGAGAGCTCGGCGCCTCGGAGTACGGCCGCTATCTGATCGCGATCGCGGAGAGCGCGTGACGGCTCATTCGACGTAGATCTCGTTGCTCGGGAAGGAGAGCGTCAGCGTCTGCAGCCCGATGCCGAGCGCGCGGGTGTCGCGCCCGACGCCCATCTCCGCCGGCGAGCGTGGCATCGAGATCTTGAAGGCGATCCGCATCGGGCTTCCTCGCGCGGCGACCGCTTTCGGCACGCTGATCACGCGCGTGGCGCGCTGGCTGTCCCGGCCGGCGTACTGCAGGCGGGCGACCTCGGCGCCATTGGCCTCGACGATGACATGCTGATCGTCGGCGCGTGATGGCACGAGGTAGGCGCGCGCCTCGATGCTGATCGTCACATCGCCTTCCACGCGCTCGCGGATCGGGATCGCAAGCTCGGCGTGCGGGCCTACGCTCCAGACACCCCACGCCTCGGGCTCGGACCAGCCGCGGCCCAGATGGCGTGTCGCCGGGGCCTTGGACTGGAACGCGAATGTCAGCGTGCGTGTCGGAAGCGAGGCACTGTGTCGAGCCGGCCGCCCATCGAGCCAAGCGAAACCGACGCCGAAACCGATCGCCAGGCCGCCTGCGACGGCGAGCACCAGAAGCCCTCTCACGCGCTGCCCTCCTCAGCACGCAAAGCTCAATGTTCGAATTCTAGCGCAGAACGATCGAGGCCTCTACGGCGGGCCTCAGGTCTCCGCCTTGAACGGCCTTGCGAGCAGCGCCTCGATCGCCGCCTCGACGGTGGCACGGCCTTCAACGATTGCGTGGACGGCCGAGCAGATCGGCATCTCGATCTGCTTTTCCGCTGCGAGCCTCATCACGGCGGCGGCCGTGTAGAGCCCCTCCGCCACCGAGCGCCTGCTGCCGAGGACAGAGGCTAGTGTCTCGCCGCGGCCGAGCGCGCGGCCGAGCGACATGTTGCGCGACTGCGGGCTGCCGCAGGTGAGGAGCAGGTCGCCGAGGCCTGAGAGCCCCATCAGCGTCTCGGGCCGAGCGCCGAAGGCGTGGCCGAACCGGCGCAGCTCGGCGAAGCCTCGCGTCACCAGGGCGGCATGCGCGCTCGCGCCGAGGCCCTTGCCGTCGACAATGCCGGCGGCGATCGCCAGCACGTTCTTGATCGCGCCGCCGATCTCGACGCCGACGACGTCGTCGGTCCAGTAGAGGCGGAACTGGCGGCAGCCGATCGCCTCAGCAAGCGCGCGGCCGAGGTCTTCCTCGGCGGTCGCGAGCGTCAGCGCCGTCGGTTTGCCGCGGGCGACGTCGGCGGCGAAGCTCGGCCCGGACAGGATCGCGGCGGTCGCCTCGGGGAGGCTCTCGGCCAGCACCTCGCCGAGCGGCTTGCCGGTCGCCTGCTCGAGGCCCTTGGCGCAGATCACGACGGGCCTGCCGGCGAAGGGATAGGACGACAGCGCGCCTGCGGTTGCGCGCACGTGCTGGGCAGGCGTCACCATCAGCACGACATCGCGCCCGGCGACTGCGGCGAGGTCGTCCGTCGCGATCAAGCCCTGGTCGAGCTCGACGCCCGGCAGGAACACGCTGTTGACGTGGCGCTGATTGATGTCCTCGATGGTCTCGGCCTCGCGCGCCCACAGCAGCACGTCGCGGCCGGCCAGCCGCAGCATCTGCGCGAGCGCGGTTCCCCACGCGCCTGCGCCAATGATCCCGATCGAGCGCACCGAAGCTTCCCCTGTTCAGGCCTTGGCGCCGCGCTTACCGGACCCCAGCACCGCGGTCGCGCGCGGGTCGAGCGGCCAGCGCGCGCGTGCGGCGAAATCGAGCGGGTCGGTCTCGCCCAGTGCGAGCCGCTCCGCCCCGGCCCAGGCGACCATTGCGGCATTGTCCGTGCAGAGCCGCGCCGGAGGGACGTGCAAGGTGTAGCCGGTCGCGCGGCAAAGCGCGAGCAGCGCGCCGCGCAGCCTCTGGTTGGCGGCGACGCCGCCGGCGATGACCAGATGCCGGGGGGCGTCGGCCGGCAGGTGTTGTGCGGCGAGGGTCATGCCCTGCCGTACACGGTCGCACACGCTTTCGGCAACTGCAGCCTCGAAGGCGGCGCAGAGGTCGGCGATGTCCGTCTCGGTCAAGGGCCCGAGCTCGCTCACGCGCCGGCGCACCGCCGTCTTGAGGCCGGCGAACGAGAAATGCGCATCGGGCCGGCCGAGCATCGGGCGCGGCAGCGGGAACCGCTCCGGATTGCCGCGCGCCGCCATCCGCTCCACCTCTGGCCCGCCGGGGAAACCGAGGCCCAGCAGCTTGGCGGTCTTATCGAAGGCCTCGCCCAGGGCGTCGTCGATGGTGGTGCCGAGCCGCGTGTA
>JBIOVC010000353.1:0-5708 GCA_044867545.1 Hyphomicrobiaceae bacterium
CCTGCGAGGAGGTGCAGGGGACCTTCGCGCTGACGATCGAGGGCCGCGGCTTCGAGAGCCGCGTCTCCGCCGGCATGTCCGAGAAGTTCCTCGACAGCGAGTGCGTCTCCTGCGGCGCCTGCGTGCAAGCCTGCCCGACAGCGACGCTCACCGAGAAGGCCGTCATCGATATCGGCCAGCCCGAGCATTCCGTTGTGACGACCTGCGCCTATTGCGGCGTCGGCTGCTCGTTCAAGGCCGAGATGCGCGGCGAGGAAGTGGTTCGCATGGTCCCCTACAAGGACGGCAAGGCGAACCGCGGCCACTCTTGCGTCAAGGGCCGGTTCGCCTGGGGCTATGCGACCCACAAGGAGCGCATCCTGAAGCCGATGGTGCGCGAGAAGGTCACCGATCCCTGGCGCGAGACCACCTGGGAGGAGGCAATCACCCGCGTCGCTTCCGAGTTCAAGCGCATCCAGTACCAGTACGGCCGCGACGCGGTCGGCGGCATCACCTCGTCCCGGTGCACCAACGAGGAGACTTTCCTCGTCCAGAAGCTGATCCGTTCGGGCTTCGGCGTGAACAACGTCGACACCTGTGCGCGCGTTTGCCACTCGCCGACCGGCTATGGCCTGAAGACCGCGTTCGGCACTAGCGCCGGCACCCAGGACTTCGACTCGGTCGAGCATTCCGACGTCATGATCGTGATCGGCGCCAACCCGACCGACGGCCACCCGGTCTTCGCCAGCCGCATGAAGAAGCGGCTGCGCCAGGGCGCCAAGCTGATCGTCATCGACCCGCGCCGCATCGATCTGGTGCGCACTCCGCACGTCACTGCGGACTACCACCTGCCGCTGCAGCCGGGCACCAACGTCGCGGTGCTGACCGCGATGGCGCACGTCATCGTCACCGAGGGTCTCGTCAACGAGAAGTTTGTCCGCGAGCGTTGCGAGCCGCAGGACTTCCAGGAGTGGGCGGCGTTCGTCTCCGAGCCGCGCAACTCGCCCGAGGCGATGGCCCAGTACACGGGTGTCGATCCGGCCGATCTGCGCGCCGCCGCGCGCCTCTATGCGACCGGCGGCAACGGCGCGATCTATTACGGCCTCGGCGTCACCGAGCACAGCCAGGGCTCGACCACGGTGATGGCGATCGCCAACCTCGCGATGGCGACCGGCAACCTCGGCCGCAAGGGCGTCGGCGTCAACCCGCTGCGCGGCCAGAACAACGTGCAGGGCGCCTGCGACATGGGCTCGTTCCCGCACGAGCTCTCCGGCTACCGCCACGTCTCGGACGAAGCGACGCGCTCCATGTTCGAGGCACTGTGGGGGACGAAGATCAATCCGGAGCCGGGACTGCGCATCCCGAACATGCTGGACGCCGCGGTCGAAGGCAGCTTCAAGGCGATCTACATCCAGGGCGAGGACATCCTGCAGTCCGACCCCAACATGCATCACGTGGCGGCGGGCCTCGCCGCGATGGAATGCGTCGTCGTCCACGACCTCTTCCTCAACGAGACCGCCAACTACGCGCACGTGTTCCTCCCCGGCTCGACGTTCCTGGAGAAGGATGGCACCTTCACCAATGCCGAGCGGCGCATCCAGCTCGTGCGCCGCGTGATGGCCCCGCGCAACGGCTACGCCGACTGGGAGATCACCCAGCTCATCGCCAAGGCGATCGGCCTCGACTGGAGCTACACCCATCCGAGCCAGGTGATGGACGAGATCGCCAAGCTGACGCCCTCCTTCGCCGGCGTCAGCTTCGCCAAGATCGACGAGATGGGCTCCGTGCAGTGGCCGTGCAACGACGCTAACCCCGCGGGCTCGCCGGTGATGCACATCCAGAGCTTTGCCCGCGGCAAGGGCAAGTTCATGCTGACCGAGTACGTGCCGACCGACGAGCGTACCGGCCCGCGCTACCCGCTGCTGCTGACCACCGGCCGCATCCTCTCGCAGTACAACGTCGGCGCCCAGACCCGGCGCACCGAGAACGTCGTCTGGCACCACGAGGACCGGCTCGAGATCAACCCGCACGATGCTGAGCAGCGCGGCATCAAGGACGGCGACTGGGTTCGCGTCGCGAGCCGCGCCGGCGAGACCGCGCTGCGCGCCCTCGTCACCGACCGCGTCGCCCCGGGTGTTGTCTACACCACCTTCCACCACCCGCTGACCCAGGCGAACCTCGTCACCACCGAGTACTCCGACTGGGCGACCAACTGCCCCGAGTACAAGGTGACGGCGGTCGAGGTGAAGCCCTCCAACGGCCCGACCGGCGAGCAGCAGGAGTACGAGGAGTTTTCCAAGTCGAGCCGGCGCATTCTCGTCGAGGCAGCGGAATAGGCATGCCGATGGCGAAAGCCAGTCTTGAGGTCCATGCGCTGAAGGTCACGGCCGATGCCGCCGTCGACCGCGAGCGGTCGATTCCGCAGGAGGTGCCGGTCGCTCTGGTCTACGACGGCACCACGCATGCCGTGATGATGGCCTCGCCCTCCGACCTCGAGGATTTCGCCGTCGGCTTCAGCCTGAGCGAGGGCATCATCGCCTCGCGCGACGAGATCCGGAGTCTCGACGTCATCGAGCAGGAGAGCGGCATCGAGCTGCGCATGTGGCTGAGCTCCGATCGCGGCCGCAACCTTGTCGAGCGCCGCCGCCGCCTCGCCGGCCCGACCGGCTGCGGGCTGTGCGGCATTGAGAGTCTCGAGGCGGCCGTCCCGGCCTGCCCCCAGGTCTCATCCGCGCTGACGGTCACCGCGCGCCAGATCACCGACGCGGTCGCATCGCTCCCCGCAGCGCAGCATTTGAACCGGGAGACGCACGCTGTCCACGGCGCCGGTTTCTGGACCAAGGACAAGGGCCTCGTCGCGCTCGCCGAGGATGTCGGCCGCCACAACGCCCTCGACAAGCTGATCGGCCGCCTCCGCCGCGCCGACATCGACAGCAGCGCCGGCCTCGTGCTGCTGACGAGCCGCGTCTCCGTCGAGATGGTGCAGAAGGCGGCCGTCGCCGGTGCGCCGATCCTGGTCGCGATCTCGGCGCCGACCGCGCTCGCGCTGAAGACCGCGGAAGCCGCCGGCATCACGCTGGTGGCGGTCGCACGCGCAGACGGCTTCGAGATCTTCACCCATCCGCATCGAATAGAGGGGACGGTTTTGCGCAAGGGCAAGCGCAGGATCGCGGTCGAGCATGCAGCATGACAAGCTGGTGATGATGGCGAACCAGATCGCCAAGTTCTTCGCCCCGCAGGGCGAGGCCAAGGCGGTGCCGCAGATCACGAGCCACATCGAGCTTTTCTGGGATCCGCGCATGCGCCGCCAGATCATCGCTCATTTGGCGGCTGGCGGCGCCGGCCTCGATCCGCTGACGCGCGCCGCGGTCGAAAGGCTGCACTCGCCTCCGCCGCAGCAGCAGCCCGCAGCGGAAGCCAAGCCTCCGGCATACCATCGCAGCTCGGCTTGAAATGCCCGCGGCACCGCTATTCCTCGATCAGAAGGTCGCCGTCTGCGGCCAGTTGAAGCCCGCCGATATGCCGGATGTGGCGGGGCAGGGCTTCCGCACCATTGTCAACAACCGCCCCGACGGCGAGGCCATGTTCGGGCAGCCAGCGGACGCTGACCTGAAGCAGTCGGCCGCCGCCGCCGGCATCGCCGAGCACTTCCTGCCCTTTACGCTGCAGACGCTAAAGGCCGAGGACGTGCGCCGCTTCCAGTCGGTCCTCGATGGCGCCGACGGCCCGGTGCTGGCGTTCTGCGCCAGCGGCTTCCGCTCGACGCTGCTGTGGGCGATGGCGCGTGCCGCATTTGCCGGCGAGCCGGTCGAGAGCCTGCTGCAGAAGGCTTCCGCCGCCGGCCCGCCGCTCGACCGGCACCGCCCGCTGATCGAGCGCATGCGCGAGGAGCTCCGCCGCTGATTGTTGCGTCAGGTCGAAAGCACCGAAGGGTGAAACAGCTCCTCGACCTCGAGCCGGCGCCCGATCAGACCCTGATCGTGGCTGTAGCGGATGAACTGCTCGAGATTGCCGCGGTTGGCGGCGACCCCGAACGTCCACGGGTCGCGCCCGAACGCCGCCCGCTCGCGCTCGAAGTAGCGACGTCCCCAGGCGAGGCTCGACCAGTTCGGGTCTGAGAAATAGTCCCACGCGATGCTGCGCGCCTGCCGGAACGAATCCATCAACCCGGGCCCGAGCTCCGGGTGCCGGTCGGCGAGCTCCGAGCGGATCGCGATCACGTGCATGATCGGCCACCAGCCGTACTTCTTGAAGTAGCGCAGCTCCTCCGCGTCCGCATCCGCGAAGAGCCGCCGGACCTTGACCGCGCCCGACGTGATCGACCGCGGCGGATGCGGCTGGATCACGGCATATGCGGTGCCGTCCTTGAGCAGATGGCCGACGTCCGTCCCCTCCGCCAGCATCTCGACCTTGACGCCGGGCTTCATCTCGAAGCGGATCTTCTCCCGGTCCTGCAGCAGCCAGACGATATCCTCCCACGGCGTGTCGTACTCGAACTTGAGGTCGCCCTTGGCGAGCAGCGACAGCGTTGTCTGGAACGAGCGGATCGCAACCCGCCGCCCCTTGAGGTCGGATGGCTTCGTGAACGAGCTGTCCTCGCGCACATAGATGAGGCCGGCGGTGAACAGCCGCCGCGGGAATACCGGAATGCCGGTGATCGGCAGCTTGCGCGCGACCGCCATCAGGAACGTCGACATCGAGAACTCAGCAATGTCGTATTTGCCCTCCAGCATGCCGCGGTGGCGGTCGATTCCCCCAGCGAGCGGATGCGACTGGCCGACCTGCAGCGCGCGGAGCCGAACGCCGTCGGGCGGCGTCACCGTTCCGTCGAAGAACGGGAGGTGGCGGTCGTAGCGATCGAGTGCAAGCGTCAGGTCCATCTCGAAACCCCAAGGTGCGTGTACCTGCAGGATGTATACGCGACCCATGGCATAGATGGCATGAGTCGAACGTTAGGGAATTGAGGCGGCGCTCGCCCTGTCCCTCTTGGCATAAGCGCCACCCCCCGTGTGCGTCGGTGAGAGTTGAATCTCGGAGATGCACGATGAAACACCCGGAGGTGCTGGAGGCGGCCGCGATCGTCGTCTATGGCGAGCGCTGGAAGGCCGCTCTCGCACGTGACTTAGGGCTGGCCCCGCGGCTGCTCTATGACTGGCTCGAGGGCCGCGCCCCCGTGCCGCTGCGCGTCTGGATTGCGCTGACCCTTGCGCTCTCAACGCAGGCGCGCCAGGCGATCGACCTGCTCCAGCAGCTGGAGGAGATCGAAGCCGTTGAGTCCATTCAGGAATGCCTCGGCGACGACGGCGAGTTTGTCGAGGCCGACGTGAGCGAAGGCGCCGGCGAGGAGGCCGTCTTGAGCGCCAAGACGCGAGCGCTCTGCCCCTGGTTCTCCGACCCGGACGGATCGCGCGGCCACGACCAGACCATGCAGACCGCACACTGAGGAGCGTCTGCCGGTTGGAGCGTTGGAGCGATTGCCGATCGTCTGGTACAACGCGGTGCTCAAATTCTGTCCAAGTCCGTCGAGCACCAGACAATGCGCACCCGCAAGCGTCCCGAAGAGCTCCGATCCCACCGTTGGCTCGGCGTCCAGAATCTGCGCTCGTTCGGCCACCGCTCGCGGCTGCGCCAGATCGGCTACGACCCGGCCGACTGGGCCGGCCGGCCGGTGATCGCGATCATCAACACCTGGAGCGACATCAACCCCTGTCACGCCCATTTCAAGCACC
>JBIOVC010000354.1:0-2977 GCA_044867545.1 Hyphomicrobiaceae bacterium
ATCCTCGCCAGCATCCAGCGCTTCTGCCTTCGTACGCTCGGCACCAAGGCTTAGAATGAAGCGGATTTCGGAATCAGGACACTAGACCGGACCGTCTGGCTCTATGCCCTCTACTCCTTTGTATTCCTCGTCCTCATACAGGCACCACTGACAGCCCTTCTGGTCCTCCCGCCGGACGTCGGCGTGGCCTCGATCTTCCTCTCGCGTGTGGTGATTCTCATCTTGAAGCTGGGCATCGCCCTGCTCGTATTGCCGCGGTTCTCGTTGGTGTTGCCAGCGGTCGCTCTCGGTGAGCGGCTTTCACTGGGGCAAGCGTGGCGCATCACGCGGGGCAATAGGCTTCGCCTGGCCTTGGCGACCTGCCTTTGCCTCGTGCCTGCCAGTCTCCTGGTCATCCTTCTGGCTATCCTTCCGCTGCTATGGTTCCGCGCGGTCCCAGAGGTATCGCTAGAGAGTTTGGACCAACGTAAGCGTCCCCTCACGACTGCGGCCTAACCGGCTTGCCGGGGAGCGGGGGATCGGGTGAAGCATACTGTCCTTAAGCACGTGTCTAAGGACGGTAAGGCACATGGCGGCCGAGATCATCTCGACGGTCGAGCGTCGGCGTCGCTGGTCGACGGAGGCGAAGCTGCGGATCATGTCGGAGGCGTTGGAGCCGGGCGCCGTGGTGGCGGCGGTAGCCGACCGCAATGGTGTGTGCCGCTCCCAGCTCTACACGTGGCTACGACTTGCGCGCGATGATGGGCTGCCGGGAATCTCGATCACACCGCAGCCGCTCGAGTCGTTCGTTCCGGTGCGGATCGCGCCGCCGGCGGGTGCGACGCCTGCCGGCTGTCGATCGCCATCGCCGCCGAATGCGCCCGACATGCGTCCGCCGACGGCTCCTCGTCGTCGCACGAGCGTGGTCGAGGTCGTCCTCGGCAACGGCCGCACGCTCAGAGTCGACGAAAGCATCGATCCGGTGGCGCTCACCCGGCTCGTCGCAGCCGCGAAGCAGCTAATCCGGAGCCATGCCTCTCACGCCCGACCAGCTGCCCGACGACATTGCCGAGCTGAAGCGGCTCGTCGTGGCGAAGGACGCGGCGCTGGTTGCCAAAGACGCCCAGTTGGTCGCGGCCAGGAACGGGCTCGTCGTCACCCAGCTCATCATCGAGAAGCTGAAAGCGCAGCTCGCCAAGCTGCGTCGTGAGAAGTTCGGCGCAAGCTCCGAGCGCATCGAGCGCGCCATCGCCCAACTCGAATTGGCGCTGGAGGAGGCGGAGGCGGCAAGCGCCGAGACCGCTGCTCCTGCCGCACCGGCGAGCGAGCCCGAGCCAGCGCCGGGAACCGAGGTGGCGACCCCCGTCAGCACACCGGCGCCGGAGAAGAAGAAGCGCCGCACGCTTCCGGCCGAGCTGCCGCGCCGGGACGTCGTGCATGCCCCGGCTGACGTCTGCAAAATCTGCGGCGGCCATGATCTGCGCAAGGTCGGCGAGAGCGTGACCGAGGTGCTCGAGTACATCCCCGGCCGCTTCGAGGTCGTGCGCCACGTGCGCCCGGCCTGCTCGTGCTGCAAATGCGAGGCGATGGTGCAGGCGCCGATGCCCGATCTGCCGATCCCGCGCGGCATGGCGGGGCCGGGCTTCCTCGCGCACATCGCCATCGCCAAGTTCTGCGACCACCTTCCGCTCTACCGGCAGGCCCAGATCTACGCCCGCAGCGGTCTCGACATCGACCGCGGCCAGCTGGCCGAGTGGCTCGGCCACCTCGCATGGCTGCTGCGCCCGCTCGCCGAGCTGATCGCCGAGCACGTCATGGCCGGCCGCGTCATCCATGCCGACGACACGCCGGTGCCAGTGCTGGCGCCCGGCGCGGGCAAGACCAAGACCGGGCGGCAATGGGTCTATCTGCGCGACGAGCGCCCGCATGCCGGCATCGCACCGCCAGCCGTGCTCTATCGCTACACCCCGGATCGCTAGGGCGAGCACTGCCGCGCCGAACTCGCCCACTTCGTCGGCTGGCTGCACGCCGATGGCTACGCTGGCTTCGGCCGCCTCTACGAGATTGAAGGTGCGCGATCCCAGGCGGCTCAGCTGCAAGGCCCGCCGCGCGTTGCCGAGGTCGCCTGCTGGGCGCACGCGCGGCGTGGCTTCTTCGACGTCTACAAATCCAATGGCTCGACGATCGCGAAAGAGTCCCTCGATCGGATCGGCACGCTGTTCGATATCGAGCGGCCAATTGCAGGCTCGCCTGCCGAGCGTCGCCGCAGCGTGCGCCAGCGCATGGCGAAGCCGAAGATCGACGAGCTCGGCGTCTGGCTCGATGCGCAGCTGCAGAAGATCCCGGGCAAGAGCGATCTCGCCGGCGCCATCCGCTATGCCCGCTGGCGTTGGGACGCTCTGTGCCGCTACCTCGATGATGGCAGGCTCGAACTCAGCAACAATGCCGCGGAGAACCAAATCAGGCCTGTGGCTCTGGGAAGAAAAAACTGGCTCTTCGCCGGCAGCGACTCAGGTGGCGACAGAGCTGCCCTGTTCTACACGCTCATACGAACCGCCACGCTCAACGGCATCGAGCCCGAGGCATACCTGCGCGACGTCATCGCCAGCATCGGCTCGCACCCCGTCAACCGCCTTCACGAGTTGCTGCCCTGGAACATCGCGCCACCGGCGACGCAAAGCGTCGCCGCCTGAGCCGCACCTCGTCAAGCGAAAGCTGCCGCAGTCCTGGGCGGACGCTTACGGACCAACTGCACCAACTGCTGGGTTCCCTCTGGTTTGTGGTGCCCATATCCCTCGCGCACGCCAGCCTCATCATTCTGCCGTCACCCTGCTCTCCCTGACGTACCGGTTCTTCGCGGTGCTGAGAGACGAGAGCCAGACCGAACGGATAGAGGAGGCAAACCGGCCGTGACGTCCGCTCCGCCGTTAGCCGTGTGCAAGTTGCCCGTCTGGGACGCCGTCGGCGCGTGCTATGCCGCCGTGCCGCGCGACCGGGA
>JBIOVC010000355.1:0-2106 GCA_044867545.1 Hyphomicrobiaceae bacterium
CCCATCATGATGAAGAACTTCATGGCGAGCGGCATGACGATGAAATAGACGACACACGAGCCGACCACGAACAGCACGGGCGTCGCGAGCAGATAAGGCCGGAAGGCGTCGCGCTCGTTGCGGTAGAGCCCAGGCGCCACGAACTTGTAGATCTGGCTGGCAATCACTGGAAACGCGAGGAAGATCGCCCCGAACAGCGCGAGCTTCAGCTGCGTGAAGAAATACTCGTGCGGCGCCGTGTAGATCATCTCGCAGCGGCTGGCGTCGCTCGCACAGTCGGCCGCCCACCAGTAGGGCCACACCAGGATGTTGTAGATCTGCTTGGCGAACGCGAAGCAGACGATGAAGCAGATGAACACCGCGATCAGCGAATAGATGAGCCGCTTACGGAGCTCGATCAGGTGGTCCATCAGCGGCGCCTGCGAGGCGTCGATGTCCGCCTGACCCGGTCGCTTGATCTCGTCCGCCTGGGTCACGGTGCTCACGCTCCGGCCTTGGGTGCTGCCGCTTCATCCGGCCGCTCGTCGGCGCGGGGAGGCGCGTCGGATTTGTCCGCGACCGCCGTGCCGTTCACCTCCGGCGCCGCCGTGCCGTTGCCGGCGCGAACCGCATCGCTCGCAGCGTCGAGCTCGCGCTTGGCCTCGTTCATCTCGGTCTCGACCGAGCGCTCCGCATCACGCAGCGCCGTCTCCGTGTCGGACTTGATGTTCTCCATGTCCTTCTTGAGCTGGTCGATCTCGGCCTCCCGCATCGCCTCGTCGAACTGGGCGCGGAACTCCGCCGCCTGTTTCTTGACGATGCCGACGTACTTGCCGATCGTGCGCAGGAGTGCGGGCAGCTCCTTCGGGCCCACCACCAGCAGGGCCACGATGCCGATGATCAGAATCTCGCTCCAGCTGATGTCGAACATCGCCCATCCAGAGCCCGGCTCCGGCGCACAGCCACGCGACTTGGCGTGCCGGCAGGCCGAGCCATGCGCCCCCTAAATGCTGCAAAAGGTTCAGCCTACCCGGCTGCCTTCCGCCTTCGTCTGCTCGGCGCTCTTTGTGCTCGCGTGATCGATCACCTTCGGATCGGCCGGCTTCGGCTGCGCCTGGGCGGTGGCTTCGTCGTCCGCCATGCCCTTCTTGAAGCTCTTGATGCCCTTGGCGACGTCACCCATGATCTCCGAGATCTTGCCGCGGCCGAACAGCATCACGACGATCAGCAGGAGAATGAGCCAGTGCCAGATGCTCATGGCGCCCATTGAACTTTCGCTCCTTTGCGGCACCGGGGCCGCAGTCGGTGGAATTCCGCGGACTATCGCAGATCGCCTCCACCCCGGCAAGTCGAGCAGTCTATCCCGAAGACCATAACTAACTGGTTGAAATCAAACGCCGTTGAGCCGTTCGGTTGGAAACACCAGCACGCCTTTCGGATCGACCTCGATGCTGATCTCGACGCCCTGCGCCGGCACCCGCCGTTCCAGCGCCCGCGCTTTGAGTGGCCGATCGAAGCCCTGCGCCGCAATTTCGAGCTGCGCCACGTCGCCGAGGAACTTGAGGGAGAGCACCCGCGCGGGGATCCCCTCGCCGGCAGCCTTCAGCACGATCGAGCGGTAGCGGATGCAGAGCGTCGCATCCTCACCCTCGCCGAGGCCCGGCGCAGCGAACGTCCCGATCGGCGTGCTGAGCGCCCCGCCGGCGACCTGGCAGGGGATCTCGTTGATCTCCGAGAACAGCCGCGCGACGAAGAGATCCGCCGGCTGGCGATAGAGCTCTGCGGCCTTGCCGACCTGTACCAGCCGGCCCTCCCGCATCACCGCGATCCGGTCGGCGAGCCGCATCGCCTCCTCGGGATGATGGGTGACGAGCAGCACGGTGGATCGCGTCTCGCGCAGCAGCGCCATCGCCTCCTCCTGGATCGTCTCGCGGAGCTGGATGTCGAGGCCGGAGAACGGCTCGTCCATCAGCACCACCGACGGCCGCGGCACGATCGCGCGCGCCAGCGCCACGCGCTGCTGCTGGCCGCCGGAGAGAATGTGCGGGTACTCGCTGGCGTAGCGCTCGAGCCCGACGCGGGCGAGCACCGCCCGCGCCTCGCGCTGGGCGTCCTCGGCCGGAAGCC
>JBIOVC010000356.1:0-5670 GCA_044867545.1 Hyphomicrobiaceae bacterium
GGGCAAGAGCCGGCGGCGCGTTTCCCGAGCCTCGAGGCGCTGGTGAAGAGCTGGGCCGGCGAGGAGTACTGGTATCTCGCCCGGCGTGTGATCCGGCGACTGAAAAAGCTCGAGGACCCACGACCCAAACGGCTCGCGTCGCCGCCGGGTGACTTCGACTCCCCGACCCTGATCCTGGTGAGGCCCCAGCTCGCCGACAACATCGGCATGGTGGCCCGCGCGATGGCGAACTTCGGGCTAGACGACCTGCGGCTCGTTGCCCCGCGCGACGGCTGGCCGAACGAGAAGGCCCGGGCGGCAGCGTCCGGCGCGAACTACGTGATCGATGCGACCAAGGCCTTCGATAGGCTCGAGCAGGCGGTCGCCGATATGCACTTTGTTTGTGCGACCACGGCCCGTCAGCGCGACCTCGCCAAGCCGGTGCTGACGCCTGAGCAAGCAGCGACGGAGATTCGCCGGCGGATGGAGGCCGGCGAGAAGTGCGCGATCCTGTTCGGGCCGGAGCGGGCGGGGCTCGAGACCGACGAGGTGGCGATCGCGGATGCGGTGGTGATGGTGCCCGTCAATCCGAGGTTTGCTTCGCTGAACCTCGCCCAGGCCGTGCTTCTTCTCGGCTACGAATGGCTGAAAGAGACCGAACGGGGGACGCTCGGGCGGGTCACAACCTACGAGACGGCGGTGACCGCCGGCCTGCAGACGCGGGGGTCGGCACCGGCCAGCAAGGAGGAGCTTGTCGGGTTCTTCGAGCACATCGAGGGTGAGCTCGACCGGCTCGGCTTCTTCAATCCGCCGCATAAACGACAGACGGTGGTGCGAAACCTGAGGACGATGTTCTCCCGGATGGGAGCAACGAGCCAGGAAGTGCGCACCTTGCGTGGCATTGTCGCAACGCTTTCGCGAGGCAAGGGACCAGGCCGCAAGGTGCCTTGATTATGCCTACTTTGCAGCCGAACCAGCCGCTCTCGCGGGCTTGCGGGACCGGCGCGGCGGCGATCGGTGCCTGATTTTCGGGCGGAACGCGATAAAGAGCGGAACAAGGAAACATCAATGATCAGGTCGGGACGGGCGCAGCTGGCCGGAGCGGTGGCCAGCGCAGTGTTGTCGTTGATGCTGGGCGAGGCGGCGGCTGCGCAGTCGGGACCGAGCGAGGAGGCCGTCAAGACGATGATGGCCGACACCTGGTCGCAAATCCCGGAAGGGGTCACCAAGGTTACCCTGATCTCCGGCCGGACCATCATCTTCGACAAGAAGAAGCGCAACGAGATCGAGGTTCCGCTGGCGGCAGCCAAGGAGGTCGTAGTCGCGGCCTACCGGACGTACGAGGCGCAGATCTGCGGGCTGCTCGAGGAGCAGGTCGCCAACCGCGATTCGCTGATGGCGCGCGAGCGGGCGAGCAACCGGTGGACCGAGCAGCAGCTGCAGTACATACACCTCCTGCATCGCACGGTGGTGATGTTCACCGCCGGCCAGCGCGAGCGGAAGATCGGACCGGACGGCTCCGCCAATCTCAAATGGTCGGAGATCCCGAAGGACAAGATCACGATCGAGAAGGGCATGGGGCAGGCTGCCTGTGCTGATGACCGCAAGAAGCGGGTGAAGGAGGCCATTACGGCCTATGTCAAATCCGGCCCGTCGCTGGCCGCGGCTCCGGCGGGGCCCGGCGGGTTCGCGGTGCCGGCGGTGGCCCCGGTCTCGGCCGGCGACAAGGCGGCGGCCGACAAGAAGAAGAAATAGCCGCGCCACCAGGCGCCCTACCCGTCGTGGTTGACGGTGTGCCGCACCATCGCTAAGACAGGCCCCGCGCGGGCCGTCGGGGCCCGCTTTGAGGTTCGCGCCCAGGCGGCGACCCCCTCTTGAGGTTTGGATCAAGAGGCTTTCATCGGACTGCAATTGAGCGGACCTGCTCGGAGTGGCGGAGAATGACGAAGCGCGTCAAGGCGAAGCATAAGATCGACCGGCGTCTCGGTGAGAACATCTGGGGCCGTCCAAAGAGCCCGATCAACAAGCGCGAGAGCCGGCCGGGCCAGCATGGCGAGCGCCGCGGCGGCAAGCTCTCCGACTTCGGCCAGCAGCTCCGCGCGAAGCAGAAGCTCAAGGGCTACTACGGCAGCATCGGCGAGCGGCAGTTCAACCGCGTCTATCAGGAGGCGCGGCGCTTCAAGGGTTCGACCTCTGAGCATCTAATCGGCCTGCTGGAACGGCGGCTCGATGCCATCGTCTACCGGGCGAAGTTCGTCCCGACGGTGTTTGCCGCGCGCCAGTTCGTCAGCCACGGCCACGTCACGGTGAACGGCCGGCGCGTCAACATCGCGAGCTATCGCTGCAAGATCGGCGACGTGATCGAGGTGAAGGAGAAGGCGCGGCAGCTGCCGCTGGTGCTCGAGGCGATCAAGAGCCCGGAGCGCGACGTGCCGGACTACCTCGAGACCGACCACAACAAGATGACGACCAAGCTCACCCGGGTCCCGGTGCTGTCGGACGTGCCGTTCCCGGTGGTGATGGAGCCGAACCTGGTCGTCGAGTTCTACTCCCGCTAGTTCGCCGCCAGGCGGCTCAGGTACGCCTGGCCTTACGGCGCGAGCCGCAGGTTGCGCAGGCGCTTGCGCATGAAAGCCACCTGCAGCGTCTGTCCCGGCGCGAGCGTCCATGCGCCGCGCGAAGTGATCTCGTAACCGAGCCCGGCGAAGAAGCCGGCGGCATTCAACGTAGCGCGGACGGTGAAGGCCGAGAAGCCCGCGCGCCGGGCCTGCTCCTCGGCGGCGAGAGCAAGCGTCCGACCGATGCCGGCACCGGTAAACATCGGCCGTACGAACACGCCGTGAATGCGGGCGATGGCACCGTTGTCGCTGGCCGGGAGCCATCCGGCGGTGCCGACCAGCTCCTCGCCGATGACGGCTCCGAGGAGGCGGCTGGTGCGCGCCGCTTCACTCAGTCCGCCGGTGTAGGCATCCGAATACACATGGGCCGCGAAGGTGGCGATCTCGGTGTCGGACAGCGAGCTTCCGGCCTGGGAGCGCAGGGCGGACGCATGGATGTAGCGGACGGTCGAAAGCTCGTCGATGCCGACGGGACGAATCTCGGCCGCGCCGGTCAGCTCGCGGGCCTCCTCGGGTCGGGCTCCGTTGGTCATGGCACGAGCTCCGCGCTCTTTATCGGCGCTGCGCTTCGGGGATGCCGTCAGGTGCCTGGGCGCGGCGAGCCGGCGGCTTCGGCGTCATGTTCTCCTGGGGTGCGTAGTCGGCGAGATTGCACGAGCAGCCCTTCACGAGCTCCTTGCGATAGCGGAACGCGGTCTTGAGGCTCGAATAGGCGAGCTTGGAGTCGTAGGAGATCGCCTGCTCGACGCCGGCGCCCGGGTTCTGGTGGTAGAAGAGCTCGACGGGGGCGGCGCACTTCGAACGGCACAGCTCGGCATCGCGATCGAAGTAGTTGGGCAGCGTCGAGAAGCTGATCGGGAAATAGTAGCCGTCGCAGGTCCTGACGCAGATCGTGCGATAGGTCGCGAACGGCAGGCTGCTGTACCGGCCGCCACCGCCGCCACCGCTGCCGCTGTCCAGGTCCTGCCAGATCGAGGCGAATGGGTTGAACGACTTGCGCGCCTCCTGCTGGTAGGCGGCGCCGCAGTTGTTGCTGGCAAGCTCGCGGATGATGTCGTCACGATAGGAGCGGCTGCCGATGCCGAGGATCTGCTGGCGCTGCTGCTCGAGGTCCGAGAGCCGGCGCTTGGCGCTTTCCACCTGGCTCGCCAGATCGACGCAGACGCGGGTGCGTCGCAGGGTCCGTGCGAACAGGAAATAGTCGTAGCACTCGCGACGCTGGAGCTGGTCCTCGCCGATCTGCGCGGTGCGCTCGAGCTGGCGCATCTCGGCCTCGATGCGGGGCAGGGCCTCACGGGTCTGGCCGCCACGGGTCGCGTCCTGCGCGAGCCGCTGCTCGAGCTGCAGGCACATCGGCGAGCGGGAGCTGGTGTAGGGTTGGTCGTAGGACTGACCGGGCGGCGGCTGCTCCTGCGGCGGAGGTCCGCGGTAGATCGGCTCGCGCGGCGTGGGTGGCGCGGGGTTTCCCCACGGCCAGCCCCAGCCCTGACCGAGTGCCGGCACGCTGCCGGCCATGGCGAGCAAGGCGACGATCGCCGCCGTACGCCGCGCCATGCTGCCTCGTGCCGCTCCCATCCCCATCTCGCTGCCAAGTGTCCAAAGGGTGGCCGTGCCGTCGTCAGCCACATAAGTCAATTATGAGATTGCGGCGCTAAGGGGTCAATGCAGCACAAGTGGGGCGAAGCACGTTCATGCACAGTCTGACGCGGCGTCCCCCAGGTGGGGCCGGGTGTCGTCAGGCGGCCGGATAGCTGGCAATCTCAACGAGATTGCCTTCGGGGTCCCGGCAATAGAACGACGTCATGGGCCCAAGCGCGCCGGTTTTCGTGACCGGTCCTACCGTCACGGCGACACCACACTCGCCGAGGTGGCGCGCAATGTCGGCCGGACTTGCCGAGGTGATGAAGCAGAAGTCGAGGGAACCCGGCGCATCGACGGCGCCGGTGTCCCAGTTGGGGGCGCCTGTCGGGCGGATGTTGAGCTTCTGGTTGCCGAACTTGAGCGCGATCCGGCGGTCGGGGCCGAACTCTTCCCGCTTCATGCCGAGCACGCGCTGGTACCAATCGGCGAGCGCGGCCGGGTCGCTGCAATTGACCACGACATGGTCGATACGATCCACTTTGAAGCGCATGAGCGGGCCTCGTGATCTGTGGTTGCGTCCGACTGCGATAGTAGAGCCTCGCGGGCGGCGCTGGCGAGGAGATCGGCATGGAACAGGCGCTTGACCTCGGCGCGCCGCACGCGCATAAGGCCGCTATGAACGGTCGCGTCCGCAAACCTGCCGTCAACGTTTGTTGCGGCATTATTATTTCGAGCTAGCTCACACCGCTGGCGCGCCGGCCGCTTCTTTGCCCTGACACAAGAGACAGAGAACCGCCCTCGCCAGCCGGCAAGGGAATTCGATGTCGCTTACCCTCTACAACACGCTGACGCGGCGAAAAGAGCCGTTCCAGCCGATCGACCCCAAGAACGTACGCATGTACGTTTGCGGGCCGACGGTCTACGACTTCGCGCACATCGGCAATGCGCGGCCCGTGATCGTGTTCGACGTGCTGTTCCGGCTGCTCCGGCACCTCTACGGGGCGGACCACGTCACCTACGCGCGCAACATCACCGACGTCGACGACAAGATCAACGCGCGGGCGGCGGAGGAGTACCCGGACCTGCCGCTGAATGAGGCGATCGGCAAGGTCACGGAGAAGACCGAGAAGCAGTTCCACGAGGACGTTGCTGCGCTAGGCGTGCTGCCGCCGACGGTCGAGCCACGGGCGACGGAGCACATCGCCGAGATGCGGGCGCTCTGCGAGGCGCTAGTGGCGAAGGGACATGCCTACGTCGCCGACGGGCACGTGCTGTTCGACGTCGGCTCGATGCCGGACTACGGGCGGCTTGCCAACCGCAGCCTCGAGGAGATGGAGGCCGGCGCGCGGGTGGACGTCGCGCCCTACAAGAAGGGGCCGATGGACTTCGTGCTGTGGAAGCCGTCGAAGCCGGGAGAGCCGGCGTGGCCGTCGCCCGCCGGCATCGCGGCGCCGGGTCGGCCCGGCTGGCACATCGAGTGCTCGGCGATGGC
>JBIOVC010000357.1:0-2697 GCA_044867545.1 Hyphomicrobiaceae bacterium
GAGCAACCATAGGAGGACGTCATGAAGTTGCTCCCCATAGCGGCGGTCATAGCCGCACTTGCGTTGGCGCCGGTCGCACTCGCGCAAGGCACCACGCCCGCCCCCAAGACCAAGGCCGAATGTGAGAAGGCCAAGATGAAGTGGGACGAGAAGGGTGGCAAGGACGGCAAGGGCGCCTGCATGGCTGCCAAGGAGGAGAAGAAGAAGTAGCCGATCGCCGGGGAAGGGGTTTTCCAGGGCTCCGTGCTTGCGCGCGGAGCCCTGCGTGCGTCGACGTGGGACGCACGCGCGTCGACCGAAGCCGCCATGGCCCGAGCGCCGGCATTGGGAAGCGAGGCGCCAGCCCCGGGGCTAGCCGCGGCCGCGCGTTTCTGATAGAGCGCGGCATTCCGTGCTGACACGGCTGTTCCGCGGTAGCTCAACGGTAGAGCAACCGGCTGTTAACCGGTTGGTTGTAGGTTCGAATCCTACCCGCGGAGCCATTTCCGGCCCGCTCATTTTCCCCACAGCTAACAGCTAGCCGAGATTGCCGCGTCGTCCAGCAGGCTGATGACGCCGCCATCCCGCGCCCTCCCCGATCACATTCCACCCCGCGGAAGCGGCTGCCCGCATCGCCTTGTCATGAAGCGGGGCGTCCGTACTAGTGCTCGGATCGTCATTTCGGCGGAGCGAGCAGCATGGGTTCGGACCCGTTCGGCGCGGCGATCGTGCGCAAAGAGGACCCAGCGCTCCTGCGCGGCCGCGGCTGCTACGTGGACGACATCCACTTGCCCGGCATGCTGGAGGCTGCATTCGTCCGCAGCGCCTTCCCGCACGCGCGCATCGCTCGGATCGACGTAGCTCGGGCGCGCGCCATGCCGGGCGTCAGGGCGGTGATCACCCATCGCGATCTGCCTGAACGCTTTCAGGCGCCGCTCGAGATGCAGCAGGCCAATCCAAGCACCTCCGGCAGCGTGAACTCGTCGGCAGCCAAGCGCGCGATCACCCAGGTGCTGACGCCGTGGGTCCTTCCGAAGGACGAGGTCTGCTACGCCGGCGAGCTGGTGGTGCTCGTCGTCGCCGAGAGCCGCTATCTGGCCGAGGATGCCGCCGCCACCGTCGAGATCGAGTACGAGCCGTTGCCGGCGGTTGCCGACTGCCTGGCCGCGCTCGACGCCGATGCGCCGCGCGCGCATGAAGGCGTCGCATCGAACGTCGTTGCGCGCATGTTGGTGGAGTCGGGCGACACCGACCGCGAGTTCCGCCGAGCAGCGCACGTCTTTGGCGAGCGGCTGCACCTTCATCGCGGCGCCGCCTGCTTCATGGAGGGCCGCGGCATCCTCGCCGAGTGGAACGGCGCAACGGCGATGCTGACCGTGCATGCCTCGACGCAATCGCCGCATCGCCTCCACCGCGTCCTGATCGGGCTCCTGGACTGCGCCGACAGCAGCGTCCGCGTCATCACGCCCGATGTCGGCGGCGGCTTTGGCCCCAAATCGCAGGCCTACCCCGAATACATCGCGGTGTGCGCCGCCGCACAGATGCTGGCGCGGCCGGTGAAGTGGATCGAGGATCGGCGCGAGCATCTGCTCGCCACCAACCAGGAGCGCGACCAGTATTGGGACGTGGAGATCGCCGTCGATGAGAAGGCGAGGATCCGCGGCGTGCGCGGCCGCCTCGTCCACGACAACGGCGCCTATGTGCCGAACGGAGTGGTGCTGCCGTGGATATCGGCCGCGACCGTTCCCGGCCCCTACGTGCTGCCGAGCTACAAGATGGACGTCATCGTCGCCATGACCAACAAGATCTCCTGCTCGCCGGTGCGCGGCGCCGGCCGGCCGCAGGCGGTCGTCGTCATGGAACGGCTGATGGACCTGGTGGCCGGCAAGCTCGGCCTCGATGCGGCCGAGGTGAGGCTCAGCAACATGATCCGCCCGGAGCAGATGCCCTACGCGGTGGGGATCACGTTCCGCGACGGCCGGCCGGTGACCTACGACAGCGGCGACTACCCCGCCTGCCAGGCGAAGGCGCTCGCTTTGGCCGACTACGCCGGCTTCGCCAGGCGGCAGGCGGGGGCAGCGAAAAGCGGGCGGCATATCGGCATCGGCATCTCCAATTCCGTCGAGGCGACCGGATTGGGCCCCTATGAGGGCGCGACGGTGCGCGTGCTGACCAACGGGCGCATCGCCGTGCACGTCGGGGGGCCATCGCAGGGCCAGGGGCACAAGACGGCGTTCGCCCAGATTGCGGCGGGGCACTTCGGCGTCGGCATCGACGCGGTGGAGGTGATGTCGGGTGACACCGCCAGCATCGCCTACGGGCACGGCACCTTCGGCGCGCGAATGGCGGTGACGGCCGGATCGTCGGTACACGTTGCGTCGGCCGAGGTGGCGCGGCAGGTCAAGGCGCTCGCGGCCGAGATGCTGGAGGTTCCGGAGGCCGAGCTCGAGCTGCAAGGCGGCCGCGTCCAGGTCAAGGGCCTGCCGGAGCAGCCGCATCTCAGGCGCAACATGGAGGGCATGGGACTAGGCCTGCGCGAGCTCGCCGTGCGCTCCGTCGGCCAGTCGGGCATCGCCATGCGGCCGGGCTCGAAGCCGGGCCTGGAGAGCACCGCCTATTTCACGCCGGAGCGCTCGACCTACGCGAACGGCACGCACGTGGTCGAGGTCGAGGTCGACATCGAGACGGGCGAGGTGAAGATCCTGCGCTATGTCGTCG
>JBIOVC010000358.1:0-5251 GCA_044867545.1 Hyphomicrobiaceae bacterium
TGCAGAACTGCAGGGGATCGGCGGGCGGATGCACCTCCTTGGGGCACACCGAGGCGGCGAACAACAGCGGCACGCCGGCGCGCTTGGCCTCGGCCACCACCGGCGCGTAGGTCGAGGACAGGCTTGAGTTGATGAGCAGGATGACGTTGTCCTGGGTGAGGAGCTTCTTGGCGTTGGCGGTGGCCTTGCCGGGCTCGGCCGAGTCGTCCTGCAGGATCAGGTTGATTGCCTTGCCGTTGACACCGCCCAAGGCGTTGACGCGCTCCAGATAGACGCGCAGCGCCTCGATGGCTGGGGCGTAGGTGCTGGCCGGTGGGCCGGTGAGCGCCCCCGTCAGGCCGATATTGTAGGTCTCCTGCGCCGAAGCCGGCCATGCCAGCATCGCCGCGGCCACGGCGGCAGCCAATTTGCGAAGCATCGTCTTCCTCCCAATGCTTGGTTGCGTTTTTGTAGGTTGGGTCTGCGCTTCGCTTGACCCAACCTACATCAAGCGAGCGCGTCGGCCGCGCTCTCGGCCAGCAGCTTCTCCTCCCCGTCGCCATACATCTCCTCGATCAGCGGCTTGAACCGCTCGTACATGGCCTGGCGCTTGACCTTGCGCGTGGGCGTCACCGGCTCGCCCTCCTCCTCCGGGTCGAGGGCTTTGGGCAGGACGCGGAACGTCTTGATCTGCTCCACCCGCGCCAGCAGCGCGTTGGCCTTGTCGATCTCGCGGCGGATGAGGCCCTGCACCTCAGGGTGCTGCGCCAGACTGGTGAAGCCCGTGTAGGCCACGTCGTTGGCGCGCGCCCAGTCGGCCACCGTCTCGAAGTCGATCTCGATGAGCGCCACCAGGTACTTGCGGGCGTGGCCGAACACGATCGCCTCGGCGAGATAGGGGCTCGCCCGCAGCGCGTTCTCGATGAAGGAGGGCGATACGGTCTTGCCGCCGGAGGTGACGATGAAGTCACGCGCCCGGTCGACCAGGCGCAGGGCGCCGTCGCGCCATTCGCCGACGTCCCCGGTACGCATCCAGCCGTCGGCGCCCAGCACCGCCTCGGAGGCCTCCGGGTTCATCCAGTAGCCCTCGAACAGGTCCGGCGAGCGCACCAGGATCTCGCCGTCGTCGGTGAGGCGCACCTCGAACCCCTCGGGCACGGTGCCCACGTCGCCGGGCCGCGGGAACGGCCCGCGCTGGCCGGTGACGATGCCGCCGGCCGTCTCGGTCTGGCCGTACATCTCGCACACGTTGACGCCCAGCATGTGCCAGACGGCCATGGTCTCCGCGGGCAGCGGCGCGCCGCCGGAGACCACCAGCTCCAGCCTGTCGAAGCCGATCTTGGCGAGCACCGGGCGGAACACGGCCGCCCGCCACGCCGCATGCGCCAGCGATGCGGCACCGGTGGTCGCGCCGGTCCAGCGCCGCTTCACATGGCGGCGGCCGTAGGCCATGGCGCGGTCGAAGGCGAGGCGCTTGAGCGCCGAGCTGCCGTTGGCCTGCACCAGCACCTGCGCCGCGAGCTTCTGCAGGTAGCGCGGCACCGTGAAGAGCACCGTCGGCGCGGTCTCGAACAGGGTCTCGGCCAGGTCCTCCGCGCTCTCGCCGATGTGCGGCACGAGCCGCGCGATGAGCGGCAGCGTCACGGCGATGTCGCGGCCCAGCACGTGGCACAGCGGCAGGTAGGCGACGGTGCGGTGCTCCTTCTCGCAGAGCGTAGGGTACTGCGCGGCCACCGAGCGCGTGGCGGCCAGGTGCTTGCCGTGCGCGATCAGCGCACCCTTGGGATGCCCGGTGGTGCCCGAGGTGTAGACGATGAACGCCGGCTGCTCGGGACGCACCTTGCCCACCTCGGCCTCCAGCCAGGCCAGGTCGCCATCGCCGCCGGCCTCGCACAGCGTCTTGTAGGAGACCAGCTTGGGGTGGGTGAGCGCGAACAGGGCCGTGTCGTCGATCGCGACGATGCGGCGCAGCGCCGGCAGCCGCTCCACGAGGGGCAGGATGCGGTCCACGTACTCCTGGTCCTCGGCGACGAACAGCACCGCTCCGCCGTCGCGCATCTGGTAGGCCACCTCCTCGGCCGAGGCGGTGGGATAGATGCCGTAGACGATGGCGCCGAGCGACTGGGCGGCGAGGTCTGAGATCAGCCACTCCTCGCAGGCGTCGGCCATGATGGCGATGCGCTCGCCGGCCTGCAGGCCGGCTGCGGCGAACGCCCTGGCGGTGCGGGCCACCATCCTCGCGTACTGCGCCCAGGTGCGCTCGCGATAGAGGCCGAACGCCTTGGAGCGGAACGCGATCGCGTCCGGCTCGGTCCGCGCCCGCTCCAGGAGCAGCGCCGGGGCCGTGGTGCGGCGCAGGTCGGCGGCAGAGCGCAGCGTGTTGATCGGTGTGCGCATCGCAGAGACGTCTATCCGCTCCCCGAGCCTCGGTCCCCGTCGGCGGCAAGCCCGCCCGCAATCAGCTTCGCGAACCCGGCGGCGACCTCCTCCATGCTCCTGGCGCGGTCGGCCTCGCGCCAGTTGATGACGGCGTTGCACATGCCGAGCACGGCCAGCATGGCGAGCCGCGCATCGGTGTCGCGCCGGATGCTGCCGTCGGCGATGCCGGCCAAGACGACGTGCTCGAAGCAGCGCTCGATGCGCCGGGTCTTGCGGCCCAGGCGGCGCCGGCTCGCATCCGGCAGGTAGCGGCGCTCGTTGATGAACACCTTCACATAGTCGCGCCGGGTCTCGATCGGCTTAAGATGCGCCGCGATCAGGCGTTTCAGCTTCTCCAGCGGCGTACCGTCGCCCTCCACGATCGCCTCGGCGGCCTCCACGAAGCCGTCGGTGCCGCGCAGGCAGACCAGCTCCAGCGCGGCCTCCTTGGACGGGAAGTAGTAGTAGAGGCTCGCCTGCCGCATGCCCAGCACGTCGGCAATCGCCTGGGTGGACGTGCCGTGATAGCCGCGTTCCGCGAACAGGCGCGCGGCGGCATCGACGATCTCGCTCTCCCGCCGCAGCACCCGGCTGCTAGTCGTAGGTTGGGTCAAGCGAAGCGCAGACCCAACCTTTGGCGAGCCGGCTCCGTCGTGTTGGGTCTTCGCTGTCGCTCGACCCAACCGACGCTCGCCGCGTCCGCTCCACCGCGCGCTTGTTCGCTCGCCGGACATCTCTGCGCGCCTCGTCATCGTACATGTCGCTCGATCTATACAATTATAGAATCTATACGTCTATCGAAAAGGACGACAAAGCCGGCGGTTACACCGCCGACTCCATCGACACGGCCCGTTCAGGCTGCCGACGAGCGCCAGAGCTGGCGGCTCGCCATCCGCGCGCCCTCGGCGAGGCAGCGAAGCTTGGCCCAGGCGATCTGCGGATGCACCCGGCCGCCGAGCCCGCAGTCCGTTCCCGCAACGACGTTCTCGCGGCCCACCACGTTGGCATAGGCGAGAAGGCGATCGGCGACAACCTCGGGGTGCTCGACCACGTTCGTCGCGTGGCTGACGACCCCCGGAATGAGCAGTTTCCCGTCTGGCAGCTTCACGTCCCGCCAGACCTTGTGCTCGTGCTCGTGCCGCACGTTTCCCGCCTCGACCGAATAGGCCTGCGCCTTCACCCGCAGCATGACATCGATAATGTCGCGCAAGGGAAGGTCGGTCGTATGCGGTCCGTGCCAGCTGCCCCAGCACATGTGGTAGCGGATGCGGTCCTCCGGCACGTCGCGCAGCGCGTGGTTCAGCGCCTCCACCCGCAGCATTGCATAGCGCTTGTACTCGTCGAGGGTCGGATGCGGGTCGAGCATATCCCAGGCATTCGGCAGACCGGGATCGTCGAGCTGCAGGACGAAGCCCGCCTCCGCGATGGCCCGGTACTCGACCGAGAGCGCGTCGGCTAAGCCCGCGAGAAACGCCTCGGCCGTCGCGTAGTGCACGTTCTGGCCGCGGCAGAACATCTCGAGGCTGCCCACGCCGATCGACGTGACGAACGCCTCCGACACGCCCGCCGCCTCGGCGGCAGCCTTGAGATTGGCCAAGTCGCGGCGGAGCGCAGCCTCCCCGGTGTAGCGGATCGGCCCGATGCAGGTCGGACGCGCGGCGACGGTCAGAACCAGCGAGCCGGCAGCGTAGAACTCGGAGAACTCGCGCATCTCCCAGCGCCTGCCGACGAGGCGCATCGGCTGCCCCGGCGGCGTCACATCGGGCGCCGCAGCACCCTGCGGCGTCGACCCGAAACCCGAGATGCGGCCGAAGATGTACATCCCCCAGGCGGCAAGGTCGGAGGCGGTGCGCATCGGCTTGCCGAACTCCCCGTCGTTGGGAACATCGACCCCCGCATCCGACTGGACCTTCACCACGTCCTTCACGGAAGCGCGAAGCAGATCGTCCAGGGCCTGCTCGTCCTGGGGTCCGGCCGACGGCTTCGACCAGGCTTCCCGCAAGGCGTCGGGACGCGGCAGGCTGCCGGCGTGCGTCGTGAGAATCCGATCCGTGCTGCGCCTCATGACACGTCTCCTCCGCTTGCTGTCCGTTCGCGCGCGTCTGCCTATTATGAACATGTTCATATTTGCCAATCGACTGTCAAGCTGCTCTTCTCGCAGCCGCTCTGCAGGGGAACGTATCCAATGTCCAAGAAGCTGGATGCGGCGCGGGCCGGACGACGCGAGCTCAACAAGGAGGACAAGCTCCGCCGCATCCGAGAGGCTGCGCGCCGCCTGTTCATCGCCAACGGCTACGACGAGGCAAGCACCCGTCAGATCGCCGTTGAAGCCGGCGTGGCGCTTGGCACGCTGTTTCTTTACGCCGCCGACAAGCGCGACCTTCTCTTCCTTGTCGTCAACGACGGCTTGGAGGACGTTGCCGACAGGGCCGCCGCAGCGGTGCGATCGGATGCCCCTCTCATTGAAAACCTGATCGCTGCGTTCCGGCCGCTCTACGAGTTCTTCGGGAAAGAGCCCAGCCTCTCGAGGCTGACCTTGCGTGAGATGATGTTTTATGAGTCCGGCCCGCAGGCCAAGCGGTTTCTGAATACGCGCAATGGGATGATCGACTTGTGCAAGGACATCGTACGCATTGCCCAGGCGAGGGACGAGATCAGGACTGGCGACCGGTATTGCAGGGCCGGCGAGGTGTTGTTTGCCATCTTCCAGATCGAGATCAGGAAATGGCTGACGGCACGCCGATCGACCGTCGATGACGGCGTTCAAAGCCTCCGAGAGGGGCTGGAGATCGTTATCACCGGCCTCTCCAAAGACCCTCGACTGTAACGTAGGGTGCAATCGGGCGTCAGCCCG
>JBIOVC010000359.1:0-13949 GCA_044867545.1 Hyphomicrobiaceae bacterium
GCGGTGCGGCGCGGGTCAGCTCCTGGCTCGTTGCGTCTGGAAGCCCGGCGGCGGCCGGTCCCCTGGTCTCGGCAGCCTTGAGGTAGGCCTTGAGCGACTCGCTCAACGGCACAGCCTCGATCTCGAAGACCGGGGCCGGCGCGCTCCGCGTCATCGCCGGCTTGGCGGCAGGGATGTATCGCGCGACATCGAGCTGGTCGGCGGCAAGTGTTCCGGTCACGCGCGGGCGTACGCCGGAGAGATCGATGGCGAGGGTGCCGTCCGTGGTGGTGTCGTCGACGACGAGCCGTGCGATCGGGAAGGCGATGCTCTTGCCATTCGCCTTGACGTCGGCCTTGAAGGTGGCCTTGCCGAAGCCCTCGGTGCCCGGCAGGCTCATGTCGAGCCAGGTCGCCAGCGTGCGGAGCGAGGGAGCGCTGCCGCTAATCTTGCCGTCGAAGCGGGCGGGCTCGGCGGTCGCCAGCTTGCCTTCGAGCTCAGCGGCGCCGAGCGTGGACGACAGAGCCAATGTGGTGTCCGTCGGGCCGCCGCCGGCAAGAGCTGCGAGCGACTGGGCGCCGAGCTTGCCGTCGATCTTCTGCTTGTTCCAGTTGAAGTCGAACTCGGCGGAAAGCGGCTGATCGGGCGCAACGCGCTGAGCCTTCACGTTGACATCGGCGAGTTCAAATCCGGCTGGGATGCGCTCGTCCTTGAAGGCGACGGTCGCGCGGGCGACGGTGAGCTCTCCGATCGTGGGGAATGGGCCCGTGGAGGATGACGGCTCCGTCCTCGGCGCGGCGAAATCCCAGCTCTTCCGCCCCTGCTTGTTCACGACGAGCGCCACGCGCGGCTCGGAAAGCGTCACGCGATCGATCTCGAAGCGGCCCTGCAGGAGCGGCTGCAGGCCGGCGTTCACCTCGAGCGCGCCGACGCGCAGGAATGGGCCGCCGGCAAATCCCGGCGGATGCGACAGCGTCGCGTCCTCGAGCCGCAGCTTGATGCTCGGTACGATCTGAAGCGAGGTCTTGCCCGCAACGTTGAGGTCGCGGCCGGTCGCCGACTTGATTTCGGCGGCGAGGCGGTTCTGGAGGTAGCCGATCGGGGGGTTGATGATAAGGGCCGCAAACGCGGCGAGCACGACGAGCAGCGCTATGGCGAACGCGACCAGTACCCTGCGCATCGGGCCTCCTCCCTATTCCACGCTCCCGGTGTCGTTAATGGCGCAATTCTACGGCCAAACCAAGGTGCGGGGGTAGCGCTGTCGGGCCGAGCCGTGGAGTTTGGCCTCGGCGCATGACGCTACACAAATGCGCCCTACAGGGTGTGCTATTGCCGGGCGGCTGGGCAGAGCTCGAAAGCGCGCGCGAGTGCGGCGTCGGGCGAGCTGAACTCGGCGATCGGCTGGCCGCCTTGTGCGTGGGTGCGGATGAAGCTCTCCGCCATCGAGCGTTCGAAGCCGTCGAGCACGCTCAGCGCCGTGAACTGCTCAACTCCGCCGGCAAGCGTGCGGATCAGCAACGTTTTGCGCCCGCCGTAGCTCGCGGCCTGGACGCGGCAGGTCGCGACGGGGGCGGCGGGGGGAGGCCCCGGCGCGAACATCATCTGCGGCGGTGCTGCGCGCGGCGCTTCCATGGGCGGGGGCGTCATTGCCGCGAACTGCTGGCGCGGGTCGGGTGCGGGCGAGGGTGGAGGCCAACCGGAAGTGACCGGCTGCGGCGGTCGGGGCTCGGGGCGCATTGCGGCGGGACCAGGCGCGGGTGGGGCCGCGGCAACCTCGAAGCGCTCCGGCTGACCGCTGCAGTAGCGGTCGCGGAACTGCCCGGCGACATTTTCGATCGAGCGGCCATAGGAACGATCCGCGGCCCAGCGCCCGGCCAAGTCATGGAACGTCGCCGGCCGCTGGCTCAAGACGCGCGCCATCGCCGCTATGATGTCGTCCTGCTTCAGCCGGGTGCGCGGGCCGATCGGCTCCGCGATGCGCTGACCGGAGTAGACGACGAGGTGCTGGATCTGCGCCAACACGCCGGTCGGCACGTCCGGGTAGCTGTCACCCGGCGTGCCGCCGCCCGTGGTGCCGAGCCCGGCGAAGTTGTTCTGCCGAGGACGGGCGTCGCCCATGCGGCCGTCGGGACGGCGGAAGGTCAGGAAATTGGTCTCGAGCACCATCTGGAAGAAGGCGTAGTCCCAGCGCACGCGCCAAGCCTCGCCGTGACGCTTGTACCATTGGGCGATATGGCGGAAGCGCGGATCGAGTGCGGGATTGCGCGACAGCAGGAAATGGCCAAGCCGCTCGGGCGTGACGCAGGCCGGTACCTGGTTCGCCGGCGAGGTGCGGATCGGGGCGGCGGCTGTTGCCGCGTCAGAGACGACCAGCGCAAGGATCAGCGCGGACAGCAGGGCCGGGACTCGGCTGAGCGGGCGTTTGCGGTCGTCGTGCATGGATCGCCGAGCGGGCTCGCAAACGCGCCGTTTCTTCCTAGTGTCCTGATCGCGAAATTCGTCTCGCTGTGCGGCGAACTCGGAACGAATTT
Source organism: Hyphomicrobiaceae bacterium (assembly GCA_044867545.1). Classification (GTDB taxonomy): domain Bacteria; phylum Pseudomonadota; class Alphaproteobacteria; order Rhizobiales; family Hyphomicrobiaceae; genus DATLZB01. Next base: position 2,511 of record JBIOVC010000359.1, read on the forward strand.
CGCGATCTGAAGGACACTAACAAATCAAGCTTGCTAGTGTGATTCAGATCGAGAAGTCCGCTCACGAACCCGGCCTGACGCGATGGTGCGGACTTCTCGATCATCACACTAGCCTTCGGGGCAAAGCTCGAAGGCCTTCTCGAGCGCCTGCGACTGGTCGGCGAACTCACCGACCTTCTGCCCGCCCTTGGCGTAGGCAGCGACGTAGGCCTCGACCTCGCGGGACTCGCTCGCCTCGTTGACGTCGAGCACGGTGTAGTTGACCTCTGGGCTGCTGCCGGAGCGAATGATGACCGACTTCGCGCCGCCGTAGCTGGCGGTCCAGACGCGGCACTTGGGGGTGGCCGGCGCCTTCGGCGCGGGCTTGGCGGAGGCAGCGGCCGATGCCGTTTGGACGGTCGGTGCGCGCTTGCCTGCTGCTGGCGTCTCCTCGGCCCCCGCCTTTGGCGCGGTCGGGGTCGTGAACGGCGCGAGCAGGCTCGAGATCGAAGGCGTCTGCGGCTGCTCCGTGGAGCCGGCAACGCTCAATCCGAGGCCCGAACGCGCGGTGTCACCCTCCTGACGCGCGCGCTCGCGGGCCTGGCGGGCGAGGTCGACGCCGGAGATGCGCTCAGCAGCAGCCGTCTCGTCCTTCTTCTCGGCGGCGGCAACCTGCGTGCGGCCCGCGCGCGCCTCGGCTACAAGTCCGGGCTCGGGATCGGGCGTATTGCAGAAGTCGTCGTAGAAGCGTTTGGCGACGCTATCGAGAGTGGAGACGTAGTTGTTGGTGCCGGGGGCCCACTTGCGGGCGAGGTCACTGTAGGTGATCGGCTCGTTGAACCCCTTGATCCAGGAGGTCAGCACGTTCCACTCCTGCACCTTGCGGGTGCGCTCGGCGACGGGGTCGGCGACCGTGTCGCCCGCGTACATCAAGAGATGCTGCAGATGGGCTTTGACGCCGGCGGCGACGTCCGGAAAGCTCTCGCCCGACACGCCGTTTCCGGTTGCGCCGAGACCGGCAAAGTTGTTCTGCACCGCCTTGACGTCGCCGGCCCTGCCGTTGGAGCGCTTGAAGGTGAGGCCGCCCGTTTCAACGACCATCTGGAAGAAGGCGTAGTCCCAGCGCAGGCCAAGCTCCTCGCCGAGGCGCATGTAGGCGACGGGGACCGCGTTGAAGCGCGGGTCGAGGGCGGGATTGCGCCACTTGAGGTATGCGAGCAGCCGTCCGGGTGTCGTACACGCCGGCACATCGTTGCCGCCGCTCGACTTGATGGCGGGCAGCGTCGCGGCTTCGGCGACGGCAGCAGGCATGGCGAGGACGAGGAGCAGGAGCGCTCCGGCACGGCTCATCATCAGCAGACTCCCAAACTGACGGCGCCGCCCCGCCGGTGCCGGACGCCAGTATGCAGGCCCGAGTTTATAGCTTCTTAATGTTAACGCGTCGTTTACGCGTCGACTCACCCCCTGTGTGAGCTTGCGCATGTTTGGGGCGGCATTTGGGGGAGAGCACGGAGGAAATGTGGCAGGCGGCGAACGACTCTCGCCTCAATCGCGGCGGCGGCTGATCTCGATGCCGACGGCGCGGCAAGCCGGCAGCGCATCGGGTTTGGCGATCCGTACGCGGACCTCCTCTACGCTATCGTCGGCAAGGCAAGTGTCGGCGATGCGCTCGGCGAGCGTCTCGAGCAGGTTGAAGTGGCCGCCGTCCACGGTGCTCCGAATGGCGCCAATGGCGAGATCGTAGTCGTAAACGCGGTCGAGCTCGTCGCTCACGCCGTCGTAGCGGTCGTGGACGATGAGCTCGAGGCTGACGACGATGCGCTGCTCGTAGCGGTGCTCCAGCTCGTAGACGCCGACGCTGCCGACAAGCTCGAGCGCATCGACGAACACGCGCCGCCGGCCGCGATCGGCGTGGGCAGAGCGGCCGGCGCCTGCCGACTTCCTCTTATCCGATAGATCCACGTTTCTTCCTCGGGGGAGCGGACGGTGGGACGGTGCCGCCGGGGCTTGCGCCGCGGGCCGGGGCCGGCTTCTGCGCCAGGTGCTGGCCGCCGTCGAGCGCGATCATCTGTCCGGTCATTGCCGGGGCGTCAAGGATGAAGGCAACGGCGGCGGCGATCTCGGCCGGCGAGGTGCCGCGTCCGAGGAGCGTGTTGCGCCGCTCGGCCTCGAACTCCTCGGGCGTCTGGTGCACGCTTTGCAGCACAGGTCCCGGCGCGACGGCGTTGACACGCACGCGAGGGGCGAGCGCCTGGGCGAGCATGCGTGTCGCCGGCCAGAGGGCAGCTTTGGCCAGCGTGTAGGAGAAATAGTCCGGAGCGGGCTGCAAAACGCGCTGGTCGATCAGGTTGATGACATTGCCTTCAGCACCGTCGGGCAGGCTCTCGGCAAGAGCCTTGGCGAGGAAGACCGGCGCCTGCAGGTTGACGGCGAAATGCGCCTGCCAAAGCTCCGGAGAGAGCGTGGTGAGGTCGTCAAACAGGAACTCGGAGGCGTTGTTGACGAGGCAGAGCGGAGCGCCGAGGGCCTCGCGACACCGGGGTATCAGCGCGGCAACCGCGCCGGGGTCGGCGAGGTCCGCCTGGAGCGCTGCGGCGTGGCCGCCCGCCGCAGTGATCTCGGAGACAAGGCTCGCGGCGGGATCCTCGGATCGCCGGTAATGCACGCCGACCTGCCAGCCGCGGGCGGCGAAGTCCCGCGCAACGGCTCGCCCGATCCGTTTGGCGGCGCCTGTAATCAGCACGGTTCTCGGGGTCTCAGTCTGCATCTCGCGGATTCATGGGCATGAGCGTTGGACAAACTGTTCGGAACCAATTGGCGGCGTTGGGCGCATTGCATTCTTTTTGTTCACGACAGCTTACTATTTGTGCAAGAGCTGTCTTGTGAACGAATAGAAACTAAGCCGTCGCTGCGCAATTCATCAGCAAAACAAGCGCTTCGTTGCCGCAGTGTTACATGCATCGGTCAAGACATTCCCGATCTATTGTTGTCAATTGCTTTTCGAATGTTGCTGAGGTCCTATTCATTCGACAACGCAGAGCCGAGCTGCCGCGGAAAGCCAAGGCGAGCAAGTCTGCCACAAGTGCTGATCGGGGGTCGAGGGATGATGCTTAGTTCGATCGTGAGAAAAAGTCAGATTGGCGCCGTTGCGGCGCTGGCGCTGGCGGTGACTCAGGCTCCGGCTGCAGCCGGGGGCCTGGAAGCTCCAGAGGGGCGGACGTTTTCGTGGTCCGTGAATATCGCCGCCACCTCAGACTACGTCTTCCGCGGCATAACCCAATCCGATGAGGACCCTGCCCTCCAGGGCGGCGTCGACATCTCCTACGGCATCTTCTATGCCGGCATCTGGACGTCGATGATCGACTTCGAGCCCGCAGGGGCCGCGGAGGTCGACTTCTACGCCGGCATCAAGCCGGTCTGGGGTCCGGTGACGTTCGACCTCGGTGTCCTCTACTACGCCTACCCCAATTCGGCCGACGACGGCGCCGAGCTCGACTACGTCGAGATCAAACTGGGTGCCAGCACCACCTTCGACAAACTGACGGTCGGCGGCGTTGCTTACTGGTCGCCCGAGTATACCGGCGAGATCGGAGAGGCATGGTCGATCGAAGGCTCGGCAGCCTACGCGCTTCCCAAGGTCTGGATCTTCGATCCGACCATCAGCGGTCTCATCGGAACGACTTTGTTCGATGACGACAGCTCGCTCGACTACGCCTACTGGAACGCGGGTCTCACGCTCGTCGTCGACAAGTTCGCGTTCGACTTCCGCTACTGGGATACGGACTCCGACGGTGCGGACTTCTGCGTGGACATCTCGGCTTGCGACGAGCGGTTCGTGTTCACCGCCAAGATCACCCTGCCTTAACGTCCTCAGTCCCCCAAAACGAGGCGTTCTCCGAAACCGGGCCCTCCCTCAGGGCCCGGTTTCACTTTTCCGGGGGTGAGATATCGGGCCAAGGCCCGGCGTCGGCACGAGCCTCGATCCAACCTGAGCTCCGGCGTTGGTAGGCAGGTGCTGAGGTCGGCTCTGCCGGCCGAAGCCCGACAACAGTTTTGGCCCCCGGCGCGTCGGGCTTCCGCCGGGCCAAGCCCGGCGTCAGCGCCGACCTACATTGCGCGGCGGATCAGTTGTCGCCGTCGAAGATGTCGCCCACGGGCCCGAGGACGGAGCCCTCGCCGGTGCCGCCCGCCGGACCGGCATTGGCCAAGATCCGGCCGGCCAGCCGCGAGAACGGCAAGCTCTGAAGCCAGACGGTGCCGGGTCCGCGGAGCTGGGCGAAGAACACGCCCTCGCCGCCGAAGATCATCGACTTGACCGAGCCGGCGCTGACGACGTCGAAGTCGACCGAGGAGGTCATGGCGGCGACGCAGCCGGTGTCGACGTGCAGCTCCTCGCCGTCGGCGAGCTGGCGCTCGACGACACAGCCGCCGACATGGACGAAGGCGAGGCCGTCGCCCTCGAGCTTCTGCATGATGAAGCCCTCGCCGCCGAACAGGCCGGTCATGATCTTCTTCTGGAAGTGAATGCCGACGGCCACGCCCTTGGCGGCGCAGAGGAAGGCATCCTTCTGGGCGATGAGCCGGCCGCCCAAGTCGGCGAGCTGGAAGGCGAGGATGCGGCCCGGATAGGGGGCAGCGAAGGCAACGTGGGCCTTGCCCTGGCCCTGATGGGTGAACACCGTCATGAACAGGCTCTCGCCGGTCAGGAGCCGCTTGCCGGCGCCGACGAGCTTACCGAAGAAACCGGTCTGGCCGCCGCTGCCGTTGCCGAACACGGTATCCATGTGGACGCTCGAGCCCTTGTACATCATCGATCCGGCCTCGGCGACGGCGCTCTCGCCGGGATCAAGCTCGATCTCGACGAACTGCATCTCATGGCCGTGGATCTTGTAGTCGAGCTGGTCATTGCTGGCTGACGGTCGGCGGGCAGCCGCCTTCACGGTAGGAACCGAGCCGGTGCCGGACATCGAGGATCTCCTCAATCGTTTGGTGCCGCTGGCAGGCACGCGTGGAATTGCGAGGGGCAGCACTAACCACAAAATGCGATGGCTCGCCAGATGCGGTTTGCGGCGCTGCCGGCGAGCCATGCCTCCGTATACGGAGCAAAGCCTCAAGCGGCTGGCGCGACTGTCGTTTGCTGTCGTCATCCCGTCGTATGGCTGTCGTACTCGGCGGCTAGCGTGAGCCCGCTGAAATAGATCGGCCAGCGCGCGTCTCCGTTGCAGCCCTCGCTACGGTGACTTGCCGGTCAAAGGGTGGCCTGCGTCCAACGCCCTCTCTCTCGGCCGCGACCACCCCGACTGGGCCAGCCTGTGGGCTTCGTGAGGATCGACCCCGCTGCCGAGCGATCCGCAGGCTGGCCTCTGTCAACATCGAGCGCCGGCGCTCAGGGCGCGGCGCCGAGGCGCTTTAGGCCGCTTCTGCTGGTCGACAGCGACGGGTCGCCGCCAAGCGCGCGGCGGAAATCGGCAATTGCTTCCTCCCGGCGTCCCAGCTTCTCGAAGATGTGGCCGCGCGTATCGAGCGCGTCGGTTGCGTCCGGGCGCAGCAGCAGGGCGCGCTCGACGTCATGGAGAGCCTGCTCGATATTGCCCGTCGCATAGAACGCCCAGCCGCGGTTGGCGAAGGCAACCGCCAGATTGGGGTCGATCTCGATCGCCCGCGTATAGTCCTCGATGGCGCGAGGGTAGTCGCCCTTGTCGCGTTGGGTATTGCCGCGGTTGTTGTGGGCGATGGCGAGCCGCGGATTGATCTCGATCGCCTTGGTGTAGTCGGCGATGGCGCGGGAAAGGTCGCCCTTGGCCCGGTAGGCGATGCCGCGGTTGGTGTAGAACTCGGCGTCGTTCGGATTGAAGGCGATCGCCTTGTTATGGTCGGCGATCGCGCGGGTATGGTCGTCCTTCCTCTCGTAGGCGACGCCGCGGTTGGAGTAGGCGTTGGCGAACTTCGGGTTCAACGCTATCGCCTTGGTGTAGTCGGCGATCGCCTGGTCGATATTGCCCCTCGCGCCCTGCGCCACGCCGCGATTGTTGTAGGCATTGGCGTTGTCGGCATCGAGCCCGATCGCGCTCGTGTAGTCGGCGATCGCCCGGTCGTACTCGCCGCGCGCATGGTAGGCGAGGGCACGGTTGTAGAAGGCGGCGGCGTTCCTCGAATTCTCGCGGATGAGCTCCGAGCAGCCGGAGATGGCGCGGTAGCGATCGGACGTCTGGTCGCAATCGGCGGCCGGGTCGGCGCGCGCTGCCGCGGCCTGCAGGCCCGCCGCAAGCAGCCAGATTGCAAGAAACCGCACCATCGGATTTCCGTCGTCCTCCATCCCTGAAGCCCCAAGCTATTCGCGGCAGCGCCGATTGTCATTGAAGAATGAGCGCGCGCTCCGATTCGATGCTGCCCGGCCGCTCGTTTTCCCCAGCCGAGAGCGGGCCGCAGGTTGCCGGAGACTGCCCTCGCGCCTTACACGGGTGAGGATCGGCGAGGGGCATCCACTCTTGATCCTGACCATCGGCCTCTTCCTGGTGTTGACGGTGCTGATCGCGACATTCGTGCTCGCGCCACGGCTCCGCAGTACGCGCGTCGTGCTCGACTCGAGCCCCGACCGGCCGCATCCCTTCGGGCTCCGGATGGCCTGGCTCGCGATCCGGACGCGGGATACGGCGCGCGTTGCGCAAGTGCTCGGGCTCGAGGTCCTGGAGACCGCCAACTGGCGCACCGGCATCGGCACCGTCTACGACGACCGGCTCGGGCCTTCGCACGTGTTCCTGTCGCCGCCGGTCGATGGGTGGACGTTCGTCGTCGGCCTGTCGCTGCCACATCCGGTGAACCGGGCGCTCGTCGACAAGTGCACGCCGATGCTGCTCGATCTCGGCGCGGCATTTGCCGACGTCCAGTACTACTTCACGTTCCCGCTGATCGACCTCTATGCCTGGGCGCGCGTGCGCAACGGTCGGCTCGAGCGGGCGTTCGCGATCGGGGACGAGGGCGTGATCTGGAACAAGGGCAAACCTGCCCGCGAGGAGCGCAGCCTCGGGCTCAAGCTGTTCGAAGTGCGCGGCGTACGCGGCCGCAAGGGCGATGCCGGCGGGCAGATGATCCTCTATCCGACCGAGAGCCATGTGCTGCAGCTCGCCGCAAGCTGGAGCCTCGATCCGACGCGGCTCGGTGCCGGCCGGGGAGAGGCGGCGGCGGGATACATCTGCCGACGGCCGCAAGGCTGGCGGGCCGAGCGTCTGCGCAAGAGCGCCTGAGCCTGGCGTTCAGTCGGGCGCGGACTGGTCGATCTCCGGCAGGCCGAGCGCGGTCGAAAGGTCGCCACGGCGCAGCGCATCCAGCATCGACGGGCCGGTCGCGGGTGCACTCGCTGCGCACGGCTCCGTCACGATTGCCCCGGCGCCGCGATCGAGCGTCAGGCGCACGCAATTGCCGCCTGCGATCGATCCGGTGACGATTTGGGGCGCCGGCACGCGCGAGGCCGTGCCCATGGCGGCGAGCTCGGCGCGCAGCTCGTCGGGGCGGTCGAGGACGACCTCGCCGATGAACTGCCAGAACCCGACAAGGTGCCAAAAGATGGCGCCGGCTGCGAAGCCGAGGCACGCCGGCAGCACGGCCGATCCGCTTCGCGATGCCGATGTTGGATGCGGCTTGGCCACAGGAGGAACGCGGCCGCGCGCCGGCCGTCGCGTCCCGGGCGGCGGCGGCGGGAGGTCTTCGCTGCGTTCGTGCGTGGCAGGGCGAGGAGGCACCGGGCGAATCCCGAGTATTTTCAGAATCGCCGGAAGTGTCGGTGCTGACGGGTGGTCAGGCTAGTGCGGGACCGCCCCAGGTCATGTTTTCCACAGGCGGGCAGTGATCAGCGGGCCGGTGCGGCCAGGCGTACCGGCGGAATATGGAGGCGCGAGGCCCGGCACAAGCGCTGCCGGCTCTCGTTGGGGCCGCAGCTTCGCGGGCCGCCGTCGCGGTCGAAGCAGACGCGAACGTCCTTCAGCCGGTTGCCCGGGCCGCCGCAGGTCACCGCCAGCATCTCGGGTTTGAGCTCGGGGTTGGCGGCGACGAACTCGTCGATGATCCCGGTTGGGCTCAGGAACTGATCGTCCGCGGGCGCCTCGAAACGCGGCGGGACGTTGACCTGCTCGGCCAGGCGGCGGGCCAGCGTGTAATAGCCGTCGGGATCGAGGCCCGAGCACGTGCCGTGCCGGCGGTACTCGTGGATGGTGAGACGCGGGTTCGGCATCAGATCGCGCATGCGGTCGAGCACGGGGCGAGGGACGTACGCCGCCCGCCCTGTCGCGCATGACAGGGGAAAGCCGCGCTCGTGCTGCGGCCAAAGCCCATGCAACACGAAGGCGTACGGCTTGGCGCGCGGCTCGCGGCACTGCGGGTCGGTGTCGCCGCTTGCCAAGCCCGCGCAGTGGGTCGGGCTCCAGGACAGCACCAGCGTGTAGTAGTCGAACTTCCCGGCGACGTTCCCGCTCGATGATCCCTGGCGCTGGGCCTCGGCGGCCGGTGCGCCAAGGACCGCAAGCGCCAGCATGAGCGCGCCAAAGAGCGAAGGTGCCGTCCGGCTTGCCATCCTGGCCGTCCCCGATCAGTGCATCTCGGCGAGGCGGGCGAGGATGCGCGCCCAACTTCGGGCGCCCTTCTGGAAGCTCGACACGTTGTACTTCTCGTTCGGCGAGTGGATGCGGTCATCATCGAGGCCGAAGCCAACAAGCAGGCTGTCCATGCCGAGCGCGTCCTTGAACGAGGTCACGATCGGGATCGAGGCGCCGCAGCCCATCAGCACCGCGGGGCGGCCCCATTCCTCCTCGAGCGCGGTCTTGGCCGCAGTCACGTGCGGGGCGTCGGTCTCGAAGGCGATCGCGGTGCTGCCGACGCCGCGGGCGGCCGAGAACGATACGGTGCAGTCCTTCGGCGTGCGGGAGCGCACGAAGGCCTCCAGATTTGCGAGCACCTTCTTCGGGTTCTGGCCGGGGACGAGCCGGCAGGTGATCTTCACCGACGCCTTCGCCGGGATCACCGTCTTCGATCCGATACCCTGATAGCCGCCGGTGACGCCGTTGAACTCGAGCGTGGGGCGCGACCAGAGCTGCTCCAGGATGCTGCAGCCCTTCTCGCCGGCCGGCTCGCTCAGGCCGATCTCCTTCAGGAAGCCCTCGCCCCTCTGCTCCAGGCTCGCCCACTGCTCGCGCTGCTTCGGCGTCGGCCCCAGGATGCCGTCGTAGAAGCCGGGGACGGTGACGCGGCCGTCGCCGTCGTACATGTCGGCCATGATGCGGGCGAGCGCGCGGATCGGGTTCATGGCGGGCCCGCCGTACATGCCGGAGTGCAGGTCCCGGTTCGGGCCTTCGAGCGTGATCTCGGTGCCGAGCAGCCCGCGCAGCATGGTGGTGATGGCGGGGGTATCCTTGTCCCACTGGCCGGTGTCGCATACGAGGGCCAGGTCGCATTTGAGCTCGTCCGCCGTCTCGGCGAGGAATCCCGGCAGGCTCGGCGAGCCGCACTCCTCCTCGCCCTCGATCAGCACGCTGACCTTGACGGGAAGCTTGCCGGCGACAGCCCTCCAGGCGCGGACGGCCTCCAGAAAGGTCGAGAGCTGACCCTTGTTGTCCTGTGCGCCGCGGGCAACGATCACCTCGCCGTTGGCGCCGTCGCTGGCGATGCGCGGCTCGAACGGCGGCGTCGTCCAAAGCTCGAGCGGGTCGGGCGGCTGGACGTCGTAGTGGCCATAGAACAGGACGTGGGGCACGTTTCCGGCCGGCGGCGAGCGGTCATGGGCGACGACCATCGGGTGGCCGTTGGTCGGCCGCAACGTGGCGTCGAAGCCGATGCCGCCGAGTGCTGCGACGCACCAGTCTGCCGCTACCTTGCAGCCCTGCTTGTAGGCCGGATCGGTCGATATGCTGTCGATGCGCAGCAGCTCGAAGAGCCGCCCGAGGGCAGCCTCATGCGAAGCGTCCAGGGTTTTCAACACGGCAGGCAGTTGATCGATCATCTGCAAAGCTTTCCGATCTGGTAAACCCGCGCGCACACTGCGCGAAGGATGGCCCGGCGTCAAAGTGCGACGAAACGGCTAGCTCGGTGCCGGCGTTTGCGGGCAGAGCGTGGGGCCTGTATTTGACGGTTCTCGACGGTGCGTCTCAGCGCCGACCCAGGAGTTGCCCATGAACAAGGCAGCAGGCACGAAAGCGAGCACATCCGGCCAAGGTGCAAAGCGGGTCTACCGATTCGGTGCCGGCCGGAGCGACGGTGGTGCCGACATGCGCGACCTGCTCGGCGGCAAGGGCGCCAATCTGGCGGAGATGGCGAGCCTCGGGCTTCCGGTGCCGCCGGGCTTCACGATCACGACCGAGGTCTGCAGCGCCTACTACCAGAATGGCGGCAAGCTGCCGGAGGAGCTGAAGCCCGAGGTGCTGCGCGCGCTGGCAGACGTCGGCGCCGCGGTCGGTGCCGAGTTCGGGGACGCGAGCAATCCGCTGCTCGTCTCGGTCCGCTCGGGCGCGCGCGCCTCAATGCCCGGCATGATGGACACGATCCTGAACCTCGGGCTCAACGATCAGACGGTGGAGGGCCTCGCACGCCGCTCCGGCAACCGGCGCTTTGCCTACGACAGCTATCGCCGGTTCATCCAGATGTACTCGGCCGTCGTGCTCGGCATCGGTCACGGCGAATTCGAGGACGTGCTCGAGAACCACAAGAACCTGAAGGGCTTCCAGCGCGACACCGAGCTTGCCGCCGAGGACTGGGAAGAGGTGATCGCGGAATACAAGGAGACGGTGGAACGCGAGCAGGGAAAGCCATTCCCGCAGGACATCCACGAGCAGCTCTGGGGTGCGATCGCCGCCGTGTTCGGGTCCTGGCAGAACGCGCACGCGATCACCTACCGCCGGCTGCACGACATACCGGACTCCTGGGGCACCGCCGTCAATGTGCAGGCGATGGTGTTCGGCAACATGAGCGACACCTCGGCGACGGGGGTTGCGTTCACGCGCAATCCGTCGACCGGGGAAAAGGAAGTCTATGGGGAGTTTCTCCCCAATGCGCAGGGTGAGGACGTGGTCGCCGGCATCCGCACGCCGCAGTGCCTGACCGAGAAGGCGCGGCGGAAGGGCGGCGACAAGGCCCCTTCGCTCGAAGCGCTGATGCCCGGCGCGTTCGCCGAGCTCGCCGCGATCATGGCGAAGCTCGAGGCTCGCTACCGCGACATGCAGGACGTCGAGTTCACGATCCAGGACGGCAAGCTTTGGATGCTGCAGACGCGCTCGGGCAAGCGCACGACGGAAGCGGCGCTGAAGATCGCGGTGGATCTCGCCTCAGAGGGCGTGATCTCGCGCGAGGAGGCGGTGACGCGCGTCGATCCATCGGCGCTCGACAAGCTGCTGCATCCGACCATCGATCCCGCGGCCGAGCGGCATCTGATCACCAAGGGGCTCGCGGCCTCGCCGGGAGCGGCATCGGGCGAGATCG
>JBIOVC010000360.1:0-3747 GCA_044867545.1 Hyphomicrobiaceae bacterium
GGCAGAACGAATAGAACAGCTGCCCCTGGTCCCGATTGTGCCGCCCCATCATCGCCAGCCCCCGCTGCCGCGTCGCCTTATTGCGGTGAATCATGGTTCGCGGCTTACAGCAACCGACTTCTGCAACGAAATCTGCCATGAACCGACATTCCATCTGGTCAGCGAAGCTACTTCGAATGGGCTTCGATGAACTCGATGACGTCCGGCGCCCAGATGTGCGCGCCGCGCACACAGAAGCTATGACCCTCCTGAGCGCCGGACCCAAAAGGCGGATAGACTTTCGACTCCACCGGCTTGCCGGTTGCCCTCACCTGCTCGCTCAGGACGCGGTTCGGCGTCAGGTCGTCGTCATTTTGCGCCTGCAGAAAAAACACAGGCATCGCTGCACCACGCGCGGCGACGATCAATCGGCGCTGCAAGTCTGGTGAGCTGTTCCAGGTTTGAGCAGCGCCCGAACAATTCACGGCAACGCGATATCCGAGACCTCGTTCGACAGCCAACATGGTCTGAATGCCACCAAAAGAAGACCCCATCACCACCAGTCGGCGCGGGTCCACAAAAGCGAGGCCCTTGAGGTAGGTGAGGGCTGCCATATGGTCCCGCAGTTGTGACTCGTGTAGCCTGACGAGCATGAGGCTGCGTTCTGCGGCCGACCTCGCCGTGTTCAATTGGTCCATGATGTAGGGACCTGGCGACCGCCCTTGGCCACGACGGTGGGGCACAAAGAAGACGTAGCCGCGGGCCACGAAAAGCGGAGCAACAGGATCAACGGCTCCTGGCAACTTTTCGCTTCCATGATTCCACAGGATCGCTGGAAACGGACCAACTCCCGCCGGCTTCCAAATGAAGCCCTTGAGTTCCAGTTCACCATTCGGAAAGCCAATGAGTTCTGGTTTGGGAACTGGCCTCTGTGCCGTGCCGGGAGCGATCGCAACCGCGAGCGCGGCTATCCACAGTCCAACAAGGAGCACGAGCCGCGCCGGAAGCCGCACGCTCTTTTCCATGCGGGAGCCCCCAACAAGAACGTTCCGTCTCAGGCTATTGAGCCTGTAGTTGGTCTACAACAGGTCCAGACTCTCGCGTCCGGACGAGGGCGGGCTTTGCGCCCCGCCCCTACATCCACGGCATCAGCGAGGCGTGGATCACGTCGGGCACGCCCTTGCCGCCGACCGATTTGATGGCGAGGTCCACGTCTTTCAGGCCGAACCGGTGCGTCGTGATCTTCTCAAGCGGAAAGCGCTTGGAGGCGATCTGCGCCAAGGCGAGCTCGCACGCCTTGTAGCTGTGGCCGCGCGCGCTCGTCATGGTGATGAACTTCACCGTGAACTTCTCGAGCGGAAAATTCGGGAACGCCGCCAGCTCGCCCTGCGCGACGATGATGCCGCCCTTCCTCTTCAGGGCATCGATGCCGAGCAGGATCGGGATCGTGCCGGCGCCGGCCGTGCAGTCGAGCGCGACGTCGACGCCTTTGCCGCCGGTGATCTCCATGATGCGGGAGAGCGGATCCTCCTCGCTGACGTTGATGACGTAGTCGGCGCCGAGCTCCTTGGCGACCTTCAAGCGCGCGCCGTCCTTCGCCGTGCCGGTGACGATGATCAGCGACGCGCCGGCCTGCTTGCAGATCACCGTCTGCGACAGTCCCTGCTGGCCGGGCCCCTGAATCAGCACCTTGGAGTCGTAGCCGACATGGCCGTCGAACAGCGACCACTCGACCCCGTTCGCCATCGGCGTGACGAGGCCGGCAAGCTCGGCACTCACGCCCTTCGGCACGTGGTGCACCACCGCGTTCCACGGCAGGTAGACGTATTGCGCAAAGCCGCCCCACAGATGCGGCGGCTTCTCGTCCGAGGTGTAGCCGTAGCGGATGGCATCCGGGTTGGTGCGCCAGTTGGTGTTCTCGCAGTGGCGGTATTGACCCAGGTGACACCACTCGCATTTGCCGCACATCACGTAGTGCTCGACGAACACGAGGTCGCCTTCCTTGAAGCCCTTGCGGCGGGTGAACTCAGCTCCGGCCTTGGCGATGATGCCGATGTTCTCGTGCCCCATGATGGTTGGCTTCGGCGTAGGCGGCTCGGCGTAAAGCTTGACGTCGGTGCCGCAGATGCCGGCGACCTCCATCTTCATCAGTGCGCTGTCCGCCGGGATATCCGGCATCGGGTACTCGCGGATCTCGGTCTTGCTCGGGCCCACGCGCACCGCCGCCAGCACTTTTTCCGCCACTGTGATCTCCTCCGATGCTAAGCCTCGCTCGGGGGCGCACTCTAGAGCGCACATGTGTGTGGTCAAGCGCGCCGCCGGACCGCTGTTCGATATGAAGGAACAACCGCATTGCACAGCGACAATCTCACGACCGAGCGCCCGACCTTCGTCACCCACCTCGAATGCTCCGCGACCGGCGAGCGCTACCCGGCCGATGAGGTCCACGGCCTCTCCCGCGCCGGCAAGCCGCTCCTCGTCCGCTACGACCTCGACGGGGTGAGACGCGCCCTGACCAAGGATGCGCTAGGCGAACGCCCCCAGGACTTCTGGCGCTACCGCGAGCTGCTCCCCGTTCGCAAGGTCACCGACATCGTGAGTCTGGGCGAAGCGGTAACCCCGCTCGTGAGCCTGCCGAAGCTTGCCGCGCGGATCGGCAGCAGCGAAATCCTTGTCAAGGACGAGGGCCGGCTGCCGACCGGCTCGTTCAAGGCGCGCGGCCTGGCGCTCGCCGTCTGCATGGCGAAGGCGTTCGGCATCAAGCACATGGCGATGCCGACCAACGGCAACGCCGGCGCCGCGCTCGCCGCCTACGCGAGCCGCGCCGGCATCCGGACGACGATCTTTTGCCCCGAGGACACGCCGGAGGTGAACGTCAGCGAGATCGCGCTGCAGGGCGCCAACGTCTACCGCGTCAACGGCCTGATCGACGACTGCGGCAAGATCGTCGGCGAGGGGAAGGCCAAGGTCGGCTGGTTCGACGTCTCGACGCTGAAGGAGCCCTACCGGATCGAGGGCAAGAAGACGATGGGGCTCGAGCTTGCCGAGCAGATGGACTGGGAGCTGCCCGACGTCATCTTCTATCCGACCGGAGGCGGCACCGGCCTCATCGGCATGTGGAAGGCGTTCGCCGAGCTCGAGGCGATCGGCTTCATCGGCAAGAAGCGCCCGCGGATGGTGGCGGTGCAGGCCTCCGGCTGCGCGCCGATGGTCAAGGCCTATGAAGCGGGCGCCGAGCACGCCGAGCGGGTCGAGAACGCGCACACCATCGCCTCAGGCATCCGCGTCCCCGCTGCCATCGGCGACTTTCTGATCCTGCGCGCGGTGCGGGAGAGCGGCGGCTTCGCCATCGCCGTGCCGGACGACGCGATCACCCAGGCGATCGACGAGGTCGCACGCGAGGAGGGCCTGCTGCTCTGCCCGGAAGGGGCCGCGACCTACGCCGCGCTCCTGCAGTCGCTCGCCGACGGCCGCGTCAAGCGCGATGAGCGGGTCGTGCTGTTCAACTGCGCGACCGGCCTCAAGTACCCGCTTCCCCCGGTCCACCGCACGCTCGATCGCACCAAGCCGATCGACTTTGCCGCGCTGTAGGCCGCCACAACCACAGGTGTCATCCTCGGGCTTGTCCCGAGGATGACGTGAAGTGGGGTAGCTCGCCCCGCTCGACGCGCCGCCGAGTTTGCGGCATAGATCGGCCATTCCAGGATCAACGAAGGGGGAGCGCACCGCCGCCATGGCCGGACCGAAGCTGAAAGCCGTCACCCGCAC
>JBIOVC010000361.1:0-3010 GCA_044867545.1 Hyphomicrobiaceae bacterium
CACGGAGCCCGCCCGCGGCTCGATCGCCTGCACGCGCTCGCCGCTGCGAACCTCTGCTCCCGCCGCCGTCGCCAGTGAGATGTGCGCGTCGATCGTGGCTTCCACCTCGACGAACCCGCCGTCGGGTTGCACGACGGCCACGTATTCCGGCGGTAGCCGGAAGGCCGGGAAGCGGCGCATGAATTCGCTCGCCGCGAGCGTCTCGTGGCGCAGCTCGTGAAGGCGGGAGGAGGCGAGCGTTCCTTTCACCAGCGTGCCCGCGGGCTCCCCGATCTCGGCGATGCCGGTGACGTGGAGCAGCTTGCGCCCGGCCGTGGCCTCGAGCTCGCGCCAAAGCTCGTAGGCGCGCCGCAGCAGCGGCACATAGGAGGGATGCTCGTAGTATCCCAGCCGGATGATGCGCGTGCGGCCGTGGGACGAGCCGCGGTCGTGGCCGGGCGCGAAGCGTTCGAGCCCCAGCACCCGCTTGCCTCGGGCGGCGAGATGATGGAGCGCCGCGCTCCCCGTGGCGCCGAGGCCGCAGACGACGACATCGAAATGGGCCATAATTCCGAGCCTGCTCTCCGTTCCTCCAATGCTAGCTATCAGGCGCGCCGACCGGCCGCCATAAGGTCGCAATCCTCACGGATATCGCTGCGGTGAAATTCCTCTCAGCGCTCATTGTCCTTGCGGCCCTTTGCGACATCGCGGCGGCCGCGCAGACCGTGCCTCTGCCTCTGCCACGGCCGCGGCCGGCGCAGGCTCCGGCCGCGCAGCCCGCGGACGTGTCGGACGTCGAGGAGCCGCCGCCCCCGTCCGCCTGTAGGTTGCGGCTGACCGCCGACCTGGCGATTGCACCGTCGGTGCCGCCGTTGACCGGACCAGGCGAATGCGGCATCGACGACGCGGTGCGGCTCGAGGCTGTGGTGCTGCCGGACCGCGCGCGCGTTGCGCTGTCGCCGCCGGCGATCGTGCACTGCACCTTTGCCGAGGCCATCGTGCAGTGGGTACGCCAGGATCTGGTGCCAGCGGTGCGTCCGCTCGGCGCCTCGTTGCGCAGCATCGACAATTATGCCGCCTACGATTGCCGCGGGCGCAACCGGGTCGTCGGCGCCAGGCTCTCCGAGCACGGCAAGGGCAATGCGCTCGACATGCGCTCGTTCAGGCTCACCGACGGCAAGCTGGTGGGCCTGACCGATGTCGAAGTGGACAAGGATTTTCGCGAGGCGTTGCGGAAGAACATGTGCGTGCGTTTCACCACCGTGCTCGGTCCCGGCTCCGACGGCTATCACGAGGACCACGTGCACGTGGATCGCGCCGAGCGCCACGGCGGCCACCGCATGTGCCGCTGGGAGGTGCGCGAGCCGCCGGCTCCGGAGCTCACCGCGAGCGTCGAACATGTCCCAATACCGCGGCCCCGGCCGGCTGAAGCGTCCAAGCGGTGACCTGCGGGCCTTTTGACGCCGGCAAAGTCTAGGCCCTATACCGCTCTAAACCGGAACCCAGCCCATGCCCCTCAGCAATCTCGCCGTCCGCGACATCGAGACCCTGGCTCACCCCTACACCAATCTCGCGACCTTTCGCGACAGCGGCCCGCTGGTGTTCGAGCGCGGCGAGGGGGTGTTCGTCTACGACAGCGACGGCAAGGCCTATATCGAGGGCATGGCGGGGCTCTGGTGCACCGCGCTCGGCTACAACAATCAGGAGCTGATCGAAGCGGCGACGGCGCAGATGCGCAAGCTTCCGTTCGGCCATCTCTTCACCGGCAAGAGCCACGACCCCGCGATCGAGCTCGCCGAGCGGCTGAAAGAGATTTCACCGGTGCCGGCCTCGAAAGTGTTCTTCTGCAATTCCGGCTCGGAGGCGAACGACACCCAGGTCAAGCTGGTCTGGTACATGAACAATGCGCTCGGCCGGCCGCGCAAGAAGAAGATCGTCAGCCGCCTCAAGGCCTATCACGGAGTCACCATCGCGGCGGCCTCGCTCACGGGGCTGCCCAACAATCACCGCGATTTCGACCTGCCGATCGCGGGCATCTTGCACACGGGCTGTCCGCACCACTATCGCTTCGCGCAAGAAGGCGAGAGCGAGGAGGAATTCTCGCGCCGGCTCGCGCGCGAGCTGGAGGAGTTGATCCTCAAGGAGGACCCGGACACGGTCGCCGCCTTCATCGCCGAGCCGGTCATGGGCGCGGGCGGCGTGCTGGTGCCGCCGAAGGGCTACTTCCCGGAGATGATGAAGGTCTGCCGCAAATACGACCTCTACATGATCTCCGACGAGGTGATCTGCGGCTTCGGCCGGCTCGGAACCATGTTCGGCTGCACGGCGCTCGGGTTCGAGCCGCATTCGATCTCGGTCGCGAAGGCGCTCACCTCGGCCTACGTGCCGATGTCGGCGCTGACCGTGCCTGAGGCGATGTACCAGGCCATGCTGGAGGAGAGCCGTAAGATCGGCACCTTCGGCCACGGCTTCACCTATTCAGGCCATCCGGTGGCGGCGGCGGTGGCGCTCAAGGCGCTCGACATCTATGCCCGCGAGCGCATCGCGGAAAAGGCCGCTCAGAAGACGCCGCAGTTCGGCAAGCGCCTCGCAGCGCTGGGCGATCACCCGCTGGTGGGAGAGGCGCGCGGGCTCGGCCTCGTCGGCGCTGTCGAGCTGGTCGCGGACAAGGCGGCCAAGCGCTCGTTCGATGCGAAGGCGGGCGTCGGTCCGCGGGCGGTGCGCTTTGCGGAGGAGGAGGGGCTGATCGTGCGCTTCATTGCCGGTGACGTGCTGTCGATCTGCCCGCCCCTCATCATCGCTCCGGCGGAGATCGACGAGCTGTTCGATCGGTTGGGCCGCGCGCTCGATCGTACCCTGGATTGGGCGAAGCGCGAGCGATTGTTGGAAGGGTAGGGTGGGCCTAAAGCGTGTTCATGCGCGTCTTCGGCGCGCTGTGGGCCACCCGGACACAAAGCTCAATAGCGCGCCTTTGCCCACCCTATGCGCTCGTTGCTCGGGCGCCGGCCGGCCGGCACGCGCATCAGCCAAA
>JBIOVC010000362.1:0-4637 GCA_044867545.1 Hyphomicrobiaceae bacterium
GTATGCGGGCTCGGTATCCTCGGCACCGGAGCGCGCTTCGATGGCAATGACCCAGTTTCCGGGATCGAGCGTGCCGACCTCGGCGGCGTAGCGCCCGCGCTCCTGCTCGGTCAGGCGGAACGGGCGATCGAAGTGCACGGTCGAGGGCCGGCCGATGATGCCGGAGATGACGAGACCGGAGAGCGGCTGTGTCTGGCGGTCCAACACCGTCACTGACACCTTGCCGTCGCCCGTGACGCTGACCTCATCGTGCCAGCCCAATTCGGTCTGCCGCTCGTCGGCGGCGATCCGCGCGTTGTAGTCGAGGCCCTTGCGATAGGGCTCGTTGGCGACGACGCCGGAGTGCGTCGAGAGCGCCGCGAACAGGAAATAGCCGTTCACCGCGAACACCACGGCGAAGAAGGAAAGGATGCCGAAGAGCACGTGATGGCCCTTGACGGTGCCCTCCTCCGGCCGGGGATTGAAAACCTTCAAGTTCATGGCCGTCGCTCCGAGTTGCCGCCAGGTCCCTGGAACGTGGTGGTGCGCGTCACCTCGGCGCCGGACTGGGCGTCGCGAACGACGAACAGGAAAGGATGGCTCGCCCGCCCGCTCCTTGCCACCTCGCCCGGGGGGACGGTGACGAAGACGCGGATCTCGCGCAGCACATCGGTGGCGACCCTGATGCGGGCGGTCTCTGGACTATCGAAACCGAGGATCGAGAAGGTCGCCCCCGGAAGATCGCGCAGCGAAAGCACGTATTCGCGCGGCTCGTGCAGCTTGTTCAGGATCTTCACGGTGTAGCCGTTGCGGATGCCGCCGCCGGACAGGACGACGAACGCCGGGTTGCGGTCGGCCAGCACGTTGAGCTCGAGCACGGTCCGGTTTGCCCATGCCACGAGCATGACGAGCCCGACGAGGGCCAGGGCCGCGGCATAGAGCATGGTGCGCGGGCGAACCAGCCGCAGCGGCTCGTGCATGATCCCGGCCAGGGCCGACTGGCGCTTCGCCATGGTGTCATAGGCGATAAGGCCGCGCGGGCGGCCGATGCGGTCCATGATGTCGTTGCAGGCGTCGATGCACAGCGCGCACTGGATGCACTCGAGCTGCGAGCCGTCGCGGATGTCGATGCCGGTCGGGCACACCGCGACGCAGGCCTTGCAGTCGATGCAGTCGCCGCGCTGGCTCCAATCGACGAGGCCGTCGTGCCCCTTGCGGATCGGCCCACGCGGCTCGCCGCGCTCGGTGCGGTAGCTGACGAGCAGCGTGTGCTGATCGGTCATCGCGCCCTGGATGCGCGGCCAGGGGCACATGTAGATGCAGACCTGCTCGCGCGCGATGCCGCCAAGCAGGTAGGTGGTCGCCGTGAAGATACCGAGGAACAGGTAGGCCACGGCAGGCGCCGTGCCGGTCATGAACTCCTGCGCCAGCGTCGGCGCATCGCGGAAATAGAAGACGAGCGCGCCGCCGGTGGCGAGCCCGACGGCGAGCCAGGACAGGTGCGTCATCGCTTTCTTGAAAATCTTGACCGGCCCCCAGCGCTCCTTGTCGAGCCTGATGCGCGCGTTGCGGTCGCCCTGCCAGAAGCGTTCGACCGTGATCATGAGGTCGGTCCACACCGTCTGCGGGCAGGTGTAGCCGCACCACACGCGCCCGGCAGCCGCCGTCACCAGGAACAGGGACAGGGCGCCGAGCAGCAAGAGGCCGGTGACGTAGTAGAACTCCTGCGGCCAGATCTCGAGAAAGAAGAAGAAGAAGCGGTTGTTTGGCATGTCGAGCAGCACTGCCTGGTCGGGCAGGTCGGGGCCGCGCGGCCAGCGCACCCAGGGCAGCGCATAGTAGATGCCGAGAGTCACCGCCATCACGATCCATTTCACAGCGCGAAAGCGGCCGTGTGCGAGCTTTGGGTAGACCTTCCGTCGCCCGGCATAGAGCTCGCGATCGGCCCGGCGATTGACGGGGGTGACGTCGTGCGCGGGAAGCCCGCCACCGATGGCCGGCTCGGTGCTCCGGCTGTTTCGTCTGTCGAGCACGGTGGTCACTCGGGCGTGCTCCGGGTGCTACTTGCCGCCGCCTAGGCTGTGGACGTAGACGGCGAGCGCCTTCGTCGTCACCGGGTCGAGACGCCCCTGCCACCTCGGCATGACGCCGCCGCGCCCGGTGCGGATGCTCTCCGCGATCGCTTCGCGGCTGCCGCCATAGAGCCAGATGCCGTCGGTCAGATTGGGGGCGCCGAGCTCGGCCTTGCCCTTGCCGTCGTCGGCGTGACAGGCGGCGCACTGCTCCTTGAAAAGGGCGGCACCGCGCCCGGCGGCAGCCTGGTCCTGCGCCCTGCCGGAAAGTGAGAGCACGTGCTCGGTCACGTCGGCGACCTGCTCGCGCGTGAACAGGTTGTCGAGCCCGTAGCGCGGCATCTGTGAGGTGCGCGTCTCCTTGCCCTCTGCACGGACGCCGTAGAGAATCGTCTTGTGAATGTCGTCGATGCCGCCGCCCCAGAGCCAGTCGTCGTCGTTGAGGTTGGGGTAGCCGGCGAAACCCTGCGCGCCGCGGCCGTGGCATGGCGCGCAGTTGGTCTGGAACGCGGCGTTGCCGCCGGCGACGGCAAAGCGCAGCAGCTCGGGGTCCTTGCGCACGTCGGCGAGCGCGGTCTTGCCGAGCTGATCGCGCATCCCCGCCTGAGCGGCTTTGGCTGCGGCAACCTCCTGGGCCACGGTGGCGCGCTGGCTGTATCCCAGGAGCCCGCGTGTATAGTCGTCGAGCGTCGGAAAAGCCGGATAGGCCACCCAGCAGCCGAACGACCAAATGATCGTGGCGTAGAACGTGTAGACCCACCACTTGGGCAGCGGGCGGTTCAGCTCCTTGATGCCGTCCCACTCATGACCGGTGGTGGCGATGCCGGTGACCCGGTCGACCTCGCGCTCGTTGCTCACGTCAGGCCCCGCTTGCTCTCAGGTTTGTTCTTGCCGTCAAGATCGAGCGCGCGGCGCTGCGCGGCCTCGAAGCGCGGGCCGTTTCTGGACCACAGCGCGTAGGCGACGACGGCGATGAACATCGCGACGAACATCAAGAGCGAGGCGACCTGGCTGAAGGCAGCGACGGTGTCGTAGGTCATGGGCTTACCTCAGGTTCGGCCCGGCGGCGTCGAAGGTTGCAAAGTCGAGCATCTGGCCGAGGATCTGCAGGTAGGCAATGAGCGCATCGAGCTCGCTCGGCTCGGTGCCGGGATTGCCGTCGAACTTGGCGGCGCGCGCCTTGGGATAGCGCTTGATGAGGTCACGAGCCGCCCGCGTGTCGGGCTCGACCTGGGCCTTCATGTCCTTGCTCGCATTGGCGACCATCTCGTCGGTATAGGGCACGCCCACCATGCGCAGCGTCCTCATGCGCGCCTCGACGTCTGCCGTGTCGAGCTTCTGCGTGGCGAGCCAGGGATAGCCCGGCATGATGCTCTCAGGGACCACGGCGCGCGGGTCGATCATGTGCTCGGCGTGCCACTGGTCGGAGTACTTGCCGCCGACGCGGGCGAGATCCGGTCCGGTGCGCTTCGACCCCCACTGGAAGGGGTGGTCGTACATGCTCTCTGCCGCGAGGCTGTAGTGGCCGTAGCGCTCGACCTCATCGCGCAGCGTGCGTACCATCTGGCTGTGGCAGCCGTAGCAGCCCTCGCGGATGTAGATGTCGCGGCCGGCTTGCTCGAGCGGGGTGTAGGCGCGCATGCCCTTGACCTGCTCAATCGTACTGTCGACCCAAAACAGCGGCGCGATCTGCACCAGTCCGCCGATCGACACCGTGATCAGGATGGCGATCAGCAGAACGATCGAATTCTTCTCGAATGTCTCGTGCTTCACGGCGGTTCGCCCTCTCCTACTCGGCCGGCTGGAGGCGCAGCTCGGGGGCTGCCGCAATGCGCGGCTGATCGCTTTCGCCCTCGCGCACCTCGCCGCGGATCGTGCGCCAAATGTTGTAGGCCATGATCAGCGCGCCGAGCACGAACAGGGCGCCGCCGGTGGCGCGGATCATGTAGTAGGGCTTCATCGCCTCGACCGTCTCGATGAACGAGTATTGAAGGAAGCCCAGGCTGTCGTAGGCGCGCCACATCAGGCCCTGGGTGATGCCCGACACCCACATGGCGGTGATGTAGAGCAGGATGCCGATAGTTGAGATCCAGAAGTGCCACTCGACGAGCGCCAGCGAGTAGAGGCCGCGCCGCTTCCACAGCCAGGGCACCAGGCAGTAGATCGCGCCGAACGAGACCATGGCGACCCAGCCGAGCGCGCCCGAGTGCACGTGGCCGATGGTCCAGTCGGTGTAGTGGGAGAGCGAGTTGACGGCCTTGATGCTCATCATTGGCCCCTCGAACGTCGACATGCCGTAGAAGGCGACCGAGACGACGAGCAGGCGGACGACGGGGTCGGTGCGGAGCTTGTCCCAGGCGCCGGCGAGCGTCATCAGGCCGTTGATCATGCCGCCCCAGGAGGGCATCCACAGCATGATCGAGAAGGTCATGCCGAGCGTCTGCGCCCAGTCGGGCAGCGCGGTGTAGTGGAGGTGATGGGGCCCAGCCCAGATGTAGAGGAAAATCAGCGTCCAGAAGTGGACGATGGAGAGCCGGTAGGAATAGATCGGCCGCTCCACCCGCTTCGGAATGAAGTAGTACATGA
>JBIOVC010000363.1:0-12731 GCA_044867545.1 Hyphomicrobiaceae bacterium
AGGTTGACGAGCATGCCCGAGCGCAGCTCCTGCGCAATGCGTTTGGCGATGATCGTCTGAGCATCCATAAGCGCTACTCGTTGGCGACGAGATAGTCAACGAGCGTCGCCGGCGTCGCGACGTGATCCGGTGAGATGACGCCCACCGGCACGATGTGGTCGGCCGTCACGATCACGGTGTCGGCCGCCATTGCGATGATCGGATTGAAATTGCGCGCCGTGAGGGCGTACTGCAGGTTACCGAGGTAGTCGGCCAGGAAGGCGTGAACGAGGGCGAAATCGGCCCGCAACGGCGTCTCGAGGAGATAGCTCTTGCTGTCCACCTCTATTCTGCGCTTGCCCTCCTCGACCACTGTTCCGACCCCGGTCGGCGTGAGAACGCCGCCGAGGCCGAAGCCGCCCGCCCTGATCCGCTCGATCAGCGTGCCCTGCGGCACGAGCTCGACCTCCATCGAGCCGTTGAGCATCTGCTTCTGCGTCTCGGGGTTGAGGCCGATGTGGCTTGCCACCGTCCGGGCGACGAGGCCACCGCTGACCAGCTTGCCAATGCCCTTCCCGGGGGAGGCCGTATCGTTTGCGATCACACAAAGACCGCGCCGGCCCTGACGCACCAGCTCGTCGATCACACGCTCCGGAGTTCCAACGCCCATGAAGCCGCCGATCATCACGCACGCACCATCGGGGATTGTGGCGACGGCAGCCTGTACGGAGATGGTCTTCATGGCATGGCGCTCGTGGTACCGCCGTCCGTTCCAGAACGCGCGGCATGTAGCCGAACGGCCCGTTAGAGCCAGGCCGTATCGAGGCCGACCGCGATGATTGCCGCCAGCCCGACGCTCAACGCCGAGATCGCCGCGATCATCAGGGAAAGCCATACGAGCTCGCGCAGCTCATCGCGGACTACGCGGAGCAGCCTCACGCGTGGGATGCGAACGACCGACATTTGCGAGACTGTCCTTCGGGGAAGCCAAGTTCCTGCTCTATAGCCGGCAGGGTTGCAGCCTGCGATCCGGACAAGACCCGAGAAACGGATGTGGCCTCTACTGATCGGTCGGCCGGCTCGCCGGTCCGTCCCACCGACGGCGGTTCGCCCGAGACGTCGGTATTTTTCCCGGGCGATCTCGGTAAATGCATGGATAGCCGCCCCATCCATCACCTGAAAGAGTCCGCATCGCCAACGTCCGCTGCGCTGCGGCAAGCGATCGTTAGCCGGCAATCAGAATTCACGTGGGTGGGGCAAGCCGATGGATGAACGTGGCCTTGCGGCGGTGCGCGCCCACGCCGTGCCCCATCCGATGACTTTCTGGCAGGATGCACTGACGTACGGGATCGATGCCTGGCAACGCTCCATACTTCTCCTCGAGGTTCTGGGAAAACGGAGCGAGAACTATCAGGAGCATGCAGCCAAGATAGCGCCGCACGTCCTGAAGTTCGATTTCGATCTCGTCATGGACGGGCACAAGCTGCCCCGCCCGGTGAACTACGTCCTCGTTCGCGTGAAGCCGCCGGCCGGCGTCGAGATCGACGAAGAGAAGCGGCCGTTCGTGATCGTCGATCCGCGCGCTGGCCATGGCCCGGGCATCGGCGGCTTCAAGCCGCAGAGCGAGATCGGCGTCGCCCTGCAGGCGGGACATCCCTGCTACCTGATCGGCTTCCTTCCCGACCCGGTGCGCGGGCAGACGATCGCCGATATCGCGACTGCCGAGGCCGCATTCCTCGATCACGTGATCGCACGCCATCCGAACGCCGAAGGCAAGCCTGCGGTGATCGGCAATTGTCAGGCGGGCTGGGCGGTCATGATGCTCGCGGCGACGAGGCCGGAGCTCTTCGGGCCGATCATCCTGGCCGGCTCGCCGCTGTCGTACTGGGGGGGTGTGCACGGCATGAACCCCATGCGCTACACGGGCGGCCTGCTCGGTGGCAGCTGGCTCGCCTCCCTCATGAGCGATCTCGGCAATGGAAAGTTCGATGGCGCCTGGCTCGTCACCAACTTCGAGAACATGAACCCGGCGAACACGTACTGGACGAAGCTCTACAACGTCTACTCCAAGGTCGACACCGAGCCGCCGCGATTTCTGGAGTTCGAGCAGTGGTGGGGGGGCCATGTCCTGCTCAACGCGGCGGAAATCCAATTCATCGTCGATGAGCTTTTTGTCGGCAACAAGCTAGCCGCCGGGGAGATCGAATGGCCGGGCCACGGGCGGATCGATCTGCGCAACATCCGCTCACCGATCGTCGTCTTCTGCTCGCGAGCGGACAACATTACGCCCCCGCAGCAGGCGCTCCACTGGATCCTGGAGCTCTATGAGAACGTCGACGACATCCGCGCCCACGGCCAGACGATCGTCTACGCCGTTCACGAGTCGATCGGCCATCTCGGCATTTTCGTCTCCGGCTCGGTCGCCAAGAAGGAGCACGACAAGTTCGCGAGCAATATCGATCTGATCGACGTGCTACCGCAGGGGCTCTACGAGGCAGTGATGACGCCGAAGGACCCCAACGATTCCGGCGCCGACCTCATCAGTGGAGGCTATCTCGTCCGTTTCGAGGCACGGACTCTGGACGACATCCGCGCGCTTGGCGGCAATGACGAGGAGGATGAGCGCCGGTTTGCCGCCGTCGCTCGATTGTCGGAGATCAATCTGGGCCTTTATCGGACATTCGTTCAGCCGTGGATGCGCACCTGGGCGAACGAAGGCTTGGCCGGCGCCACGCGCCGGTTTCACCCGCTCCGCCTGCAGTATGAAGCGTTCTCGCACGCCAATCCGCTCATGCATGCGCCGCTGGCACTGGCCCAGTACGTGCGCGAGAACCGCAGGCCGGTCGCGGCGGACAACGTCTTTTGGCAGGCGCAGGAGCGGTTCTCCGAGTTGGTTGCTGCGAATCTCGATGCCTATCGTGATGTGCGCGATCACGCGTGCGAAGCCTGGTTCCATTCGGTATACGGCGCGCCGGCGCTGCAGGCTCTGGTCGGCCTCAAGGCAACGGATTCGTGCCCGCGCCGCACGCCCGGCAAGGACGCTGCTCACGCAGCGTTAGTGGCCCAGCGCATCCAGTCCTTGCTCGAGGGCATCCCCGAAGGCGGGCCGCGCGAGGCGGCCATCCGCGCGCTTCTCTACGTGCGCATGCCGGACGGCACCGTCGACGAGCGCGGCTTTCGCTTCCTCCAGCGGGTGCGAGACGAAGCAGGCAAGGGATTGACGCTCACCGCGTTCAAGAAGCTCGTGCGGGAGCAGTACTTCATGCTGCTGCTCGACGAGGAGCGCGCGGTGGAGTCGATCCCCGGCATGCTCGCCCGGGATCCGAAGCTCGCGGCGGAGCTCGGAAGACGCGTGGGTCGGGTGATCGAGATGGTCGGGCTGCGGAGCCAGTCCGCAAGAGACCGAATGGAAGAGATGAAGACCCTCTTCAAGATCGATGAAGAGCACGCAGCATCGAAGGATCGCGCCGACGTGGAGCCGGAACCGACCCAGCAGACGCGAACGCAAACGGCAAAGGGCTCGAAGCGCGCTTGAGCTGGTCGCGCAACCAGGCAAGAGGTGAACGACATGGCCACAACCGAATTCCTGCACCCCAAGGACCTGAAGCAGATTTCCTCCGATGCCGAGATGGCCAAGATGGAGGAGGAGCAGCGGGCCAAGAGAAAGGGCGAGCAACTGCAGCAGGACCTGCGCGAAGCGTTCATGGCTCGCGAGATTCATCCGAATGTGATGGAGCGCGTAAACAACGCGGTCCGCATTGCTGCCGAGCACGGCCAGCATCAGGTGCAGGTGCTCACCTTCCCCTGCACCTTCTGCAGCGACGGCGGCAGAAGGATCAACATCGCCGACCCTGAGTGGCCGGCGACGCTCGAGGGCTTCGCCAAGAAGGCCTACGACTACTTCCAAAAAGAGCTGCGCCCGCTCGGCTTCAAGCTGCATGCGGAGATCACTAGCTTCCCCGGCGGAATGCCGGGGGAGATCGGCCTCTTTCTCAAATGGTGAGCAACCTGACGGTTGATCGCGTGGCCCATGCCCAAGAACGTCACAGCCCCCTCCGTCCACCGGCACGAAAAGTACGAACGCCTGATCGCAGCGACTAAGGGCCTGGCGGCGCTTCCGACCGCCGTCGCCCACCCGTGCGATGAGACCTCGCTGCGGGGAACCGTCGAGGCGGCCGAGGCCGGGATCATTGCGCCGATCATCGTTGGCCCTGTCGCGAAGATCCGTAGCCTGGCCAAGTCCCTTGGTCTCGACCTGGGCAAGATCGAGCTTGTCGACGCTCCGCACAGCCAGGCAGCCGCCGGGAAGGCGGTGGAGCTCGTCCGCACCGGCAGAGCCGAGCTTCTGATGAAGGGCAGTCTGCACTCGGACGAGCTGCTGGCCGAGGTGACGAAGCGCGACACCGGGCTTCGCACCGGCCGGCGCATCAGCCACGTCTTCGTCATGGACGTCCCGACCCATCCGCAAACATTGTTCATCACCGACGCCGCCGTGAACATCGCCCCCGACCTGCAGGCCAAGCGCGACATCGTTCAGAATGCAATCGACCTGTACGCGGGGCTCGGGCTCGGCACGCCGAAGGTCGCCATTCTCTCTGCCGTCGAGACGATCACGGCGAGCATTCCCTCGACGATCGAGGCGGCAGCGCTTTGCAAGATGGCGGATCGCGGCCAGATCACCGGCGGCGAGCTCGACGGGCCGCTCGCTTTCGACAATGCGATCAGCCCGGACGCGGCGCGAATCAAAGGCATCAAGTCGGCGGTCGCAGGCCGGGCACAAATCCTCGTCGTGCCGGATCTCGAAGCGGGCAACATGCTTGCGAAGAACTTGACCTTCCTGTCCGGGGCAGACGCCGCCGGCATCGTGTTGGGCGCGCGCGTCCCGGTGATCCTGACCTCCCGCGCCGACAAGTTGAGAGCGCGCATGGCGTCCTGCGCCGTGGCGACCCTGCTCGCGTACAGCCGCAGGGCGAGTTCACCAGTCCGGGCCTGAGCGATGACAGAAACCATCCTCGTCGTGAACGCCGGCAGCTCGAGCATCAAGTTCCAGCTGTTTGCTGTCGGCGCCAATGACGAGCTCGAGCGTCGCATGAAGGGTCAGATCGAGGGGATCGGCACTCGGCCGCGCCTATTTGCCAAAGACGCCAAGGGCGACACTCTCCTCGATGAGTTGAGTCCCGCCGATGAGGTTCGCGACGTGCCGGCGGCGCTCGATAAGGTGGTGCGATTTCTGCGGGGGCAGATCGGCGGAAGCCTTCCGGCCGCCGTCGGTCATCGCGTCGTACACGGCGGACCGGACTACAGGGCGCCGACCATAGTCGATCGCACGGTGTTGGACCGGCTCGAACGCTTCGTTCCGCTTGCGCCGCTTCACCAGCCCAACAATCTGGCGCCAATCCGCGCGATCCTGAACCGCCAGCTCCAGGTGGTCCAGGTCGCCTGCTTCGATACGGCATTCCACCGGGACCATGCCGAAGTCGCCGACCGGTATGCGATCCCGGAGACACTCTATGCCGAGGGCGTGCGCCGCTACGGGTTCCACGGCCTGTCGTACGAGTACATCGCGAGCCGGTTGAATGATTTGGCGCCGGAGATTGCCGATGGCCGTGTCGTCGTTGCCCATCTCGGAAGCGGCGCGTCTATGTGTGCGATCCAGGCAGGCAAGAGCGTCGAGAGCACGATGGGGTTCACAGCGCTCGACGGTCTGCCCATGGGAACGAGGCCGGGCCAGCTCGACCCCGGCATCGTCCTCTACCTGATGAAAGAGAAGCGCATGAGCGCCGACGCGATCGAGCGCTTCCTCTATGCCGATTGCGGGCTCAAAGGGCTGTCCGGCATCAGCAACGACGTCAGGGAATTGCTTGCGAGCGCAGAGCCGCATGCCAGGCTCGCACTGGATTTCTTCGTCTACCGGATCACCCTCTTTACCGGAATGCTTGCAGCCGCGATGGGCGGCCTCGATGGCTTCGTATTTACAGCTGGCGTTGGAGAGAACGCGCCAGGCATTCGCGAAGCCGTCGTGCGCCGGCTGAAGTGGCTCGGGCTCGATCTGTCCGCCCGCGCCAATGCCAAGGGCGAGCTGCGGATTTCGACCAAGCGGTCGCGGGTTGCCTGCTACGTCATCCCGACCGATGAGGAGTTGATGATCGCAAAGCACACGCTGAGGATGCTGCGCGCGAATGCGCTAGCGAGGCTTGTGGAGAAAACCGCATGATCGACGTTTCGTCGCTTGCGCTGCTCAAGGGCAGGAAGGCCCTGGTGACCGGCATCGCCAACGACCAATCAATCGCTTGGGGTTGTGCCAAGGCCTTTCACGCTTTCGGCGCCGACGTCGCCGTCACCTACCTCAACGAGAAGGCAAAGCACTATGTCGAGCCGCTCGCCAAGGAGATCCGGGCACCGATATTTGCGCCTCTCGATCTACAGCGCGAAGGCCAGTTGGAAGCCCTGTTCGAAAGGATCGACAAGGAATGGGGCAAGCTCGACATCTGTCTCCATTCAATTGCATTCGCACCCAAGCAGGACCTGCAGGGCCGTGTCGTCGACTGCTCGAAGGAAGGTTTCCTTCAGGCGATGGAGATCTCGTGCTGGTCTTTCCTGCGGATGGCGAAGCTGGCCGAGCCCCTGATGAAGTCGGGTGGGACCCTGTTCACGATGACCTACTACGGCTCGCAGATGGTCGTTGAGCACTACAACATCATGGGGCCGGTGAAGGCGGCGCTCGAGTCGGCGACCCGATACATGGCGGCTGAGCTCGGGCCAAAGGGAATTCGGGTCCATGCGATCTCGCCGGGCCCGCTCAAGACTCGCGCGGCCTCAGGCATAACCGCGTTCGATGAGCTGCTGCACAAGGCGCAATCGAAAGCGCCGAGCCGGAGCCTCGTCTCCATCGACGATGTCGGAGTGGCCGTCGCCTTCCTTGGTATGGACGGTGCGAAGCTGATCACGGGCGAGACGCTCTACATCGACGGCGGCTATCACATCATCGATTGACGCCGGCCCCACGCCGAGCCTCCTGCCCGAAGGACGAAAGCCCAAGCGCATTCTCCGGCATGCGCAATTCCCCGCGCTCGATGCGCTCCTTGAGGTAGCGGAAGGTCTGTATCGTCTGCGCGTACAGATGATCGCCGGCAATCAGCGGCTTGCCGTGTCCGTCGCCTGAGCCGAGCGGCACGATCGGCGTATCGTAGTCAACGCAAAAGAAGAACGGGAAGGAGTAGCGCTCCTCGCTCACCTTGCGTACGCGATGGGATGTAGCAACGAGCGCACCACCACTCCAGTACTCGAGCAGATCGCCGATGTTGACGATGAAGGTTTGGGGCCGCGGCGGCCCGTCGATCCAGGTCCCTGCGCCGTTCATCACCTCGAGCCCCGGCGCGGTGCCGAGCAGCAGCGTGAAGCACTCATAGTCGGTGTGCGATCCGATGCCGGGCGTGTCAACGACCTCCGGCGAAAACGGGTAGTGGATCAGGCGAAGCTGGCTCGGCGGCTTCGACACGAACCGGTCGAAGTAGGTGCTGGGCTTGCCGAGCGCGGCGGCAAAGCCCCTGAGCAGGTGCCGCCCGATGCCGAACACGGCCTGATAGTAGGCGGTCACCGCCTCGGCGAACCCCGGCAGATCGGGCCACTGGTTCGGCCCCAGCATGTGTCGGATGCGCCGCGCATCGGGGTCGGAGGCGGCAAGCTCGAGGGAAAGATCGAACGCCTCCTTGGCATCGGCCGTCCCGCCCGCGAACACTTCCTCGCCCGGCGGAACGTAGCCGCGATGGTTCGCCGACCTACCGATGTAGACCTGCATTTTCTGCTCGTGCGGCAGGGCAAAGAAGCGCTGCGCCTGCTCGGTCAGGCCGTCGACGAGGACCTGCGGGCAGCCGTGGCCCGAGACGTAGAAGAAGCCCACCTCGGAAGCAGCCCGGCGGATCTCTGCGACCGTCCCGGACGCCCCTTCGGCCCCGCGCGCGATCAGCGGAGCGATGTCGATGACGGGGATCGAGGAGAATGCCCGGCCCTGTTGTGTCATGGTGCCTTGATGCCCTTTGCAGGCGTGTCGTACCGCTGCGTTCGAGAACGATGTGCCACAAGTATGCTGCAGCGCAAGCATGCAGAGGCTCGATCCCTCCGCCCGCGTCCCCGAACCGAGACGCGGCCTCGGTGACGGTTGACACCGCCTGGGAGCTGAAAGACAAGTCGCTGGCGGCTGGCGCCCGCCGCCGGGAGCTGAAAAATCGCCTGGACCCGCCGCTCGCCGCGCCGGGCTGACACGAGGGAGAAGTCATGCATCTTGCGACCTTCAAGGCCAACGGCCGTACGAGCTATGGAGCGGTGACGGACGGCGGCATCGTCGACCTCGGCCGCAAGCTCGCCAAGTACCCGACCCTGCTCGACGTGTTCCGCGCCGGTGCGATTGCCGAGGCAGGTGCCGCCGCCAAAGGCCAGGCCGCCGATTACAAGCTTGGCGACGTCGAGCTGCTTCCTCCCCTTCCGGCGCCGGAGAAGTTCCTCTGCGTCGGCATCAACTACCCGGACCGCAACGCCGAGTACAAGGACAACCGTCAGGCCTCCAAGTACCCGAACCTGTTCGTGCGCTTCCCCGGCTCCTTCGTCGGTCACAACCAACCGCTCGTCCGCCCGAAGGTCTCGGATAAGTTCGACTACGAAGCCGAGGTCGTGCTCGTCATCGGCAAGGAAGGCCGCCACGTGCCACAGGACAAGGCGCTCGGCATTATCGGCGGGCTGACGCTTTCGAACGAGGGCACGCTCCGCGACTGGGTGCGCCACGGCAGCCTCAACATCACCCAGGGCAAGAATTTCGACGCCTCGGGCAGCATCGGCCCCTGGATCGTGACGTCCGACGAGCTCGATCCGGGAAAGCCCCTGCACCTGACGAGCAAGGTCAACGGCGAGCTGCGCCAGGACGACACCACCGACCGGCTGATGTGGGGCTTCGCCTGGCTCATCAACTACATCTCGACGTTCACGACGCTGAAGCCCGGCGACCACATCCTGACCGGCACGCCGACCGGCGCGGGAAGCCACGCCGACCCGCCGAAATGGCTGAAACCCGGCGACGTGCTCGAGATCACGGTTCCGGAGATCGGAACCCTGCGCAATCCGGTCGTGGACGAAACGTGATAGCTCCCTCTCCCCGCTCTTCAGCGGGGAGAGGGCTAGGGTGAGGGGCAGATGCCCCGCGACGTCGGAGAGGCACCTGCCCCCCACCCCGACCCTCTCCCCTCGTGAAGGACGAGGGGAGAGGGAGAAGAAGATCGAATCCGAGGGAAGAAAGCCCGATGCCCAGACTGAAGCTCAACTACGCAGGCGCGCTCTACGACCGTATGCAGCCGCTCTACACCGGCGAGGTGACGCCGGAAGGCATCGACCTCAACTTCATCCCGATCGAGCTGCCGCGGCCGGTCTTCGACCGCATGTCGGGCGGCCAGGAATTCGATGTCGCCGAGTATTCGAGCTCCGAGTTCGTTCAGCGCTACGCCGCCAAGCAATGCCCGTTCGTCGCGCTCCCAGTCTTTCCCTCGCGCGCGTTCCGTCACAGCTTCATTGCCATCAACAAGCGCTCCGGCATCAGGAAGCCGAAGGACCTCGAGGGCAAGCGCGTCGGCGTTGCGCTCTACACGATGACGGCGGCGATTTTCATCCGCGGCCTCCTGCAGCACGAGTACGGCGTCGACCTCTCGAAGATCAAATGGGTGCAGGGCGCAATCAACACGGCAGGCTCGCACGGCGATCCGCACGTGCTGCCGCTCCTGAAGAAGCCGGACATGACCTACGTCGATGCGAGCAAGTCGCTCGACGACATGCTCGTGGAGGGCGAGGTCGATGCCACCATGGGCACCAGCGTGCCGCGCTCGATCCTGAAGAACCCGGACATCGCGCGCCTCATTCCCGACTTCCACCAGGTCGAGAAGGAATACTACGCGCGCACCAGGATCTTCCCGATCATGCACCTCGTCGCCATCCGCAAAGACGTCTACGAGAAGAATCCGTTCATCGCGACCAGCCTCTACAACGCCTTCGAGCTGTCGAAGCGCCTGGCGCTCAAGAAGATGTTCAGCCTCAGGGCGCTGCGCTACATGATGCCGTTCCTCCCCGCGCAGCTCGACGAGATCCGCGATGTGTTCGGCGACGACCCTTGGCCCTATGGCGTCGAGGAGAACCGCCCGACGCTCGAGGCGCTCGTCACCTACATGCACGACCAGCACATGATCGGAAAGAAGATGCCGATCGAGGAGCTGTTCGTGCCCCACTACGGCCACGTCGAGCCGGCGTTCTGAGGGGAGGATCGGACATGAGCACCGTCGACTTCCTGATCGGCCAGCTTGTCGTCGCCAACCGCATCCTCGCCAACGAGGATGTCGTCGACGCCTACGGCCACGTCAGCTTCCGCCATCCCGACAAGCCTAACCGCTTCTTCCTCTCGCGCTCGCTGGCGCCCGAGCTCGTCGAGCGCGGCGACATCGTCGAGCTCGACCTGGAAGGCAACCCTGTCGGCGACGAGCCGCGCTCGCTCTACCTCGAGCGGTTCATCCACGGCGGCATCTACGAGGCGCGGCCCGATGTGCAAGCCGTCGTCCACGCCCACGCCGAGGCCGTGCTGCCGTTCAGCATTTCGAGCGAGCCGCTCAGGCCCGTCATCCACTCGGGCAGCTTCATGGGCAAGAACGTTCCCGTGTGGGACATCGCCGACAAATTCGGCGACACCAACCTCCTGGTCGCCAACGTCGCCCAGGGCCGCGACCTCGCCAAATGCTTAGGGGAGAGCAACGTCGCACTCATGCGCGGGCACGGCTTCGCCGCCGCCTCCCGCTCGCTGATCGAGGTGGTGCGCATGTCCGTGTACGTGCCGCGCAACGCCCGCGCGCTGCTCGCCGGACTCGGACTGGGCGCGGTCAAGTCGCTGTCCCAGGGCGAGATCGATGCGAGGAACCGCGGCTACGGTCCCTATTCGGTCGAGACCTGGCGCGCCTGGGAGTTCTGGGCCAACAAGGCAAAGTGCGGCCACATGGTCGGCAAGCGCCCCGGCGAGGCCGAGAAGCCCGCCGCCAAGAGTTGAGCGGCGGACCTCCCTCGCGAGCACGGTCTCACTCGCCTTCGGCGAGACGGAAGTCTGCCAGCCAGCGCTTTTGTCGGATCGACATCAGGCCGCCTTGTAGATCCGCACGTCCGGCTCGGCGTCGAGCAGCGGCTTGAGCGCACCGACGACGTCGGAGGAAAAGAGCCGGCTCTTCAGGTAGGCATTCGCCTGCTCCGCCGTGTCGAAGCCGTGAAGCACCTCGACGTCCTCGTCTCGAACGAGCAACTCCTTCGACTTCGCACCGGCGATCGTATTGAGGAACGGGCCCTTGTAGCGCTGGTAGACACCAGCGGCGGCGGGCCGATTGCCGGGAGCGATCTTCAGGATGATCTGCAGATAAACCATGGACGTTCTCCGTTGTTTTGGGCGTTTCCAGCCCTGCATGAAAGAACCGCTGTTCGAACTCGTTGCCGCGATTAGCGGCGCACGCCGACGCTGAGCAGGTATTCCCGCGGCACTGAGATGCCGAGCTCGGTGGGGAAACCGCCGTGGAAGGCGATGAAGTCGCGCCGAAGCTCGGCCCGGCGCGCCTCGTCGAGGCTCCCGGCCAGCGCCTTCGTCGGGCCATACCCGGTCGAGAACGTATTCCACGCCGCCTCACCGCTCGGTTCGCGATAGAAGGAGGTGCCTCGCTCGAAACGCAGGTCAACGGCACCCCCGAGCAGCTCGCGTACCCGCTCGGCTCGGCCCCATTCGAATGGCGAAGGCGGCGCCGGGTTGGGCGGAGCCGGCATGTAGGGCTTCATGACCATGAACATCTTGAACAGATTGCTGTCGGGGAGCCAGGTGGTGATCGCCAGGCGCCCGCCCTTGCGGACGACGCGCGCCACCTCGGCGGCAGCTGCTTCCGGCCGGCTCGCGAACATGATCCCGCAGGTCGATATGACGGCGTCGAACTCTGCGTCGGCGAATGGCAGCTTCTCGGCATCGCCGGTGCGATAGTCGATGCTGAGACCTTCGGCCTTGGCCCGCTCGCGCGCGGCCGCGATCAGGTCGGCAGCGATGTCGGCGCCGGTCACCGTGGCTCCACGCCGCGCGACCGCCCGCGAGGTCCAGCCCGTGCCGGTTGCGAGGTCGAGAATGCGCTCGCCGGGCCTGGGGTCGAGGCGCAGCACGCAGTGCTCAATCGAGTCGGCAATGCCGCGGCTGATCTGGTCGTAGGAAGCGCCACCGGAGCTCCATACTGTGGCCGGTCTCTCATTGTGTGGCTGGATGGCTGACATGTTCTTCATTTACCTTTCCTCATCACACGTCCGTGCAATCCGGTGACTGGTCACGTGGCCGGTGCGTGCTATCTATTCTTGATCTAGGTCAAGCCGCTTGCCCGGTGAATGACCGCGACGCCGGACTACTTGGCAGATCCTCCAAGCGGGCCGCAGATGAACGCGCTGTTGGATATCTTGCGAACGCTCCGCCTCTCGGGCGGCATCTTCCTCGACTGCGAGTTCAGCGCGCCCTGGTGCGTCACCGCATCGGGGATCGGGCCGGAGGAGGTCGGGCTCCTCATGATGCCTTTACCGGCACATGTGATCGCCTATCACTACGTGACACACGGCCGGGTGCTTCTGCAGATCGCCAATCAGGAGCCGGTCGCGATCGGGGCCGGGGAGGTCGTCGTCTTTCCCGCCAATGACATGCATCGGCTTGGCAGCGATCTGAGCAT
>JBIOVC010000364.1:0-3173 GCA_044867545.1 Hyphomicrobiaceae bacterium
TTGGCGGCTGCCTCGTCCGAGAAGTAGATGCGCGTGAATGCATGGACGAGCAAGCCGCGCATGGTGACCACCACGCCGATATGCGGCGCCTGTTTGCCATCGACCGAGGCCGGCTTGATCGTGTCGAAGATGAACCGGTTCTCGGGATCGGTGCCGGTGCCCATGCGGCCGAAGCCCTTGAAGGCCGTGTTGGAACCGCGCGGGTCGGCCGGGTGGGCGTAGCGGCCGCGGGCGTCGGCCTGCCAGATCTCGATCATGGCGTCGTCGACGAGGTTGCCCTGGCCGTCGAGCACGCGGCCGACGATCCGGATGCGCTGGCCTTCCGTGTCGGCGCCGGCGAGCGTGCCGCCGGCGACGCTGGTCAGCGGATAGCCGTACTGCTCGGCGGTCAGTGCGTAGGCGAAATAGGGTCCGACGGTCTGCGACGGCGTCTGCTTCAAATTCATTGCTCTAGTGTCCTGATCGCGAAATTCGTCTTACTGTGCCGCGAACTCGGAACGAATTTCGCGATCTGAAGGACACTAGCGAAATCAAGGTTGCTAGTGTGATTCAGATCGAGAAGTCCGCTCACGAACGTGGCCCGACCCGATGTAGCGGACTTCTCGATCATCACACTAGCCCTCCATCGGCGTCTCGCTCGCGCCCCGGAGCACGATGTCGAACACGAAGCCCAGCGCGAAGCTCTCCTCGGTGTCGTCGATCGAGAACCGCGACACCATCCGCTCGCGCACGCCGGCCGGCAGGCTCAGATAGATAGGATCGAGATCGAGCAGCGGATCGCCGGGGAAGTACATCTGGGTGACGAGGCGGGTCACGAAGCAGGGTCCGAACAGCGAGAAGTGGATGTGATTGGGCCGCCAGGCATTGGTGTGGTTGCCCCAGGGGTAGGCGCCGGGCTTGACGGTGTAGAAGCGGTACCGGCCGTTGCTGTCGGTGATGCAGCGGCCGCCGCCGAAGAAGTTGGGGTCGAGCGGGGCGGCGTGCTGGTCGACCTTGTGGATGTAGCGGCCGGCGGCGTTCGCCTGCCAGACCTCGATCAGCGTATTGGGGACCGGCCGCCCGTTCTCATCGAGCACGCGCCCGGTGACGAGGATGCGCTCGCCGAGCGGCTCGCCCCCGCGGCGTCCGTTCTTGGTCAGGTCGGCATCGAGCTGGCCGACGCTCTCGTGGCCATAGACCGGGCCGGTCAGCTCCGAGAGCGTGTGCTTCAGCGGGATCAGCGGCTTCGTCGGGCCGCGAAGTGTGGTCGAGCGGTAGCCCGGCTCGATGTAGCGCGGGTGGCTTTTCCAGTCGCGCGGGCGCATGGTGGTCAACGTCATCGGCTCTTTCCTTGCTTGTCCGATTCCATCTCGGCGAGCGTTTCCTTGGCAATGGCGAATCCGCGGTTGGCGCTGGGGACACCAGCGTAGACCGCGACGTGGAACAGCGCCTCCTCGATCATCTCGGGCGTGCACCCGGTATTGCGGGTGGCGCGAACGTGCATAGCGAACTCTTCCCAGTGGCCGAGACTCGCCAGGATCGCCAGCGTCAGCATCGAGCGCGCCGGCCGGTCGAGGCCGGGCCGCGACCACAGGGAGGCCCAGACGCTTTCGGTGATGTAGCGCTGGAAGTCCGCATCGAGCGCGGTCTTCTTCGCCTCCGCACGGTCGACGTGCTCGTTACCGAGCACGGAACGGCGGATCGCCATTCCCTTGTCGTAGTTCGACTGCGTCACGAGCGTCTCCAGCCGGTCACCTGCATGACTTCAAGGCAGCGGGCGAAGTGAACCCTGCCCCGCGGCCGAATGCCATCGGACCCATTGTCCTATTCGCATGGGCTGCACGGCCACGTCCTTGGGGTAGATCAAAAGCCTCGGCTGGCCACGCGCCGGTCATCCCCAGACCTCCTTTGCGAGGCCGACGATCAGGGAGAGCTTCGCCCACTGCTCCTCCGCGGCGAGGATGTTGCCCTCCTCGGTCGAGGCGAAACCGCACTGTGGGCTCAGGCACAGCCGGTCGAGATCGGTGTGCCTGGCCGCCTCGTCGATGCGGCGGCGGATCGCGGCCTTGTCCTCCAACGTGCCGGTCTTGGTGGTGACGAGGCCGAGGACCACCTGCTTGTGTTTGGGGAGGAAGCGCAGCGGCTCGAAACCGCCGGCACGGTCGGTGTCCCACTCGAGGAAGTAGCCATCGACGTCGACGCGGTTGAAGAGCAGGTCGGCGATCGGCTCGTAGCCGCCGGAGGCGATGAAGGTGGAGCGGAAGTTGCCGCGGCAGGCGTGCATAGTGACTGTCAGGTCCTGCGGGCGACCGGCGAGCGCACGGTTGATCATGCCCGCATAGTCCTCGGGAAGCTTGGCCGGATCATCGCCGCGGTCGGCCAGCATCTTGCGCTGGGCAGGATCGCAGAAGTAGGCGAAGCTGCAGTCGTCGATCTGCAGATAGCGGCAGCCGGCATCGTAGAAGGCGCGAACGGCCTTGGCGTAGGCGTTGCCGAGGTCGTGGAAGTATTCCTGCATGTCGGGATAGAGACCCGGCGACACGCCCTTCCGGCCGCTGCGGTAGTGCAGCATGCTGGGCGAAGGGATCGTCATCTTCGGCGTCTGCTTCGTAGTGGCCTTCAGGAACTTGAAATGGTCGAGCATAGGGTGGCCGGAGAATCCGATCTTGCCCTTCACCATCGGCACCAGGGCCTTGGTCTGCACGCCGGCGAACTGAATCCCTTGCCCGGTCTCGACCAGCTCCACGCCATCGAGCTTGCCGAGGAAGTCGTAGTGCCACCAGGAACGGCGGAATTCCCCGTCGGTCACCGACTTGAGCCCGATCTCCTCCTGCCGGGCGATGATCTTCTTGATCTCCTCGTCCTCGATGACGGTGAGCTCGGCCGCCGAGAGCGAGCCCTGCTCGCGCTTCGCACGCGCGCTCTTGAGCCTTTCGGTGCGCAACAGGCTGCCGACGTGATCGGCACGGAACGGGGGCTTGGTACGCATGCCATCCACTCCTGTTTTCAGGGTTTCCTCTCTGAGCGCGCGAGCGTTGCACGCAGTACTCTCTCTACTCCTCCCGGTCGGGGCCCGTCGAGATGGCCTTGCGGTGGCACTCCGCGCCAAGGCCGTTGACGGGCAGGGCTCTAGTGTCCCTATCCGTAAGTTCGCCCCACCTTGCCCGAAACCGCACCAGCGAACTTCGGAATCA
>JBIOVC010000365.1:0-3399 GCA_044867545.1 Hyphomicrobiaceae bacterium
GATCGCCTCGGTGGAGGCGTGGGCGCGGTGCGCCGTGGAGAAGGCGTCGCCCACGAAGATGTCGCCGAGCCTCGCCAGCGCCTGCGCGAAGGCGGGGTCGTTCTTCTCCTCACCCTTGTGGAAGCGCAGGTTCTCCAGCACGGCGATCTCACCGGGCCGGAGGGAGGCAACGGCCTTCTCCGCCACCTCGCCGATGCAGTCGGGCGCGAAGGCGATGGGCCGGCCAGCGAGCTTGCTCAGCTTGTCCGCCACCGGCCGCAGGCTGAGCTGGGGATCGGGCCCACCCTTGGGCCGGCCGAAATGCGAGATCACCACGACCTTGGCACCGCGGCTGGCGAGGTCCTTCAGGCCCGGAAGCACGCGCTCCAGCCGCGTTGCGTCGGTCACCTCGCCGTCCCGCACCGGCACGTTGAGGTCGGCGCGAATGAGCACACGCTTATTCCTAACGTCGAGGCCTTCGGTGGTCTTGAGCTTGTCGAGGTTCATTCACTGTTCGCTTCGGGCACGAGAGGTCCAGAGATAGATGTCGGCCAGCGGGATTGAGAGACCGAGCGCCGGCAAGTCGATCGCATCGCCGAGACTTGCAAGCCTGCGCTTCTGCCACGCAGAGGCGCGGTCGTAGGCGACCACCTCCACGGCTTTGAGCGACACCGTCACGTAGTGTTGGCAGTTCGGCACACTGGCGTAGACTTTCCGGCGCCAGTCTTGATCCTTCTTCGTGTTGCTCCGCGACAGGACCTCAAAGAGGACCAGAGCATCGTCGGTAACGGGCGAGCCAGTGGTCGGCGTCTCCTTCACGAAGACATCGGGTTGCGGCAGACTGCGCGGGGAGATGGGGACGCGGGTGCCGACGCCCAGCATCGGATACCAGCTCGCGTCCGTGCGACGCTTGTGCGCGATCAGATACGCCACGATGTTCGAAGCGATCATCTGGTGATCGTCGATCGGCGACGGACTCATGACCGGCTCCCCCTCGATCAGCTCCCACCGTTCCTCGTCCGGCCGCGTGTCGGTGAAGGCGAGGAACTCCTCGATGGTCATCTGGTCCTCGGGAGCGAGCTTGGTGCGGGCGGCCATGGCTCAGAGCCTCAGATCGGCGAGCGACAGGGCGATGGATGGGCTTGGGATGGCGGTCAGCCGCTCGTCTGCAGCGACGACTTCAACTTGGCGGTAGCTTGCAGCCGAGGGCTCGCGATGCACGCGGGTTGCCAACGTGACGGCGTTCACCACCCAGTATTCCCGGACGCCAAGCGCCGCGTACCGGCCGGCCTTGGTGGTTGTGTCGAACGCAAGGCTCGAATGCGCAACCTCGGTCAGCAGCAGGACAGCTGCCGGACTTATGGATGTCTGGTCGAAGCCGGCCGGTCCGAACAGGAAGTCAGGCTCGAAATAATTGATCTCATCGGCATGCCAGCCGGGCTCCTGGTGGTAATCGAGCTCCGGCGGCAGATTTCTGCGAAACCACGTGTGGAGCGCGCCGCGCACCAACTCATGGCGATTGCCCTTGGGTGCCATGGGAACCAGCTCCCCCCCGATGAGCTCGATGCGGTCGTCCTCCGTGAAGAAGCCCAGCTCCGCGAGGCGCTCGAACTCGGCCACGGTCCAGCGCAGCCGCGGCACCCCGTCGGCAACCTGCGTGGTTGGCCGGACCTTTGGCATGCGCGGGATCTCGTTCATTCGCTTCCTTCGGGAGTTCTACCCTTCGAGGGCTAGATCGCAATGCGGTTCGCGATCCGCGCGCGCCCGCTCGCTCGCGCATTCCACCGTCCGCTCGGAATCTGCGGAAAAATCATTTCAGACATACAAAAAATAGTCAAGCAGACGTCACTCCCGGACGAGTCAGCGTCCGCCAAATTGAGAGCCGAGGCCAACGATCACGATACTACCAGCCCGCGCGCCGCGGCGGCAACGGCGGCAGGCGTTATTGCGAAGTGCTCGTAAAGCTGCGCCGCCGGAGCCGAGGCGCCGAAGCCCTCCATGCCGACGAAGGCGCCCCTCTCGCCGAGCCAGCGCTCCCAGCCGAGCCCGACCGCGGCCTCGACCGCGACGCGCGGGGCGGAGCCGAGCACGGCCTGGCGATAGGCAGCCGGCTGCGTGGCGAACAGCTCCCAGCACGGCATCGACACGACTGCGGCCTCGCGGCCGTCCTCGGCCAGCAGCGCCCGCGCTTGCATCGCAACGCCCACCTCCGAGCCGGTGGCCAGGATCGTCACGTCGCGAGCCTTGCCCGGCGTCTCCGCCAGCACGTAGGCGCCCCTGGCGCACAGGTTCTCGTCGGTGTGGACGGTGCGCAGGTTAGGCACGGCCTGGCGCGTGAGGGCGAGGATCGAGGGCGTGTCGCCCGGCCGCACGGCCAGCTCCCAGCACTCGGCCGTCTCGACGCCGTCGGCGGGGCGGAAGACGTTGAGGTTGGGGATGGCCCTGAGGCTCGCCAGATGCTCCACCGGCTGGTGCGTCGGGCCGTCCTCGCCGAGGCCGATGGAGTCGTGCGTCATGACGTAGATCACGCGCTGGCGCATCAGCGCGGAGAGGCGGATGGCAGGGCGGCAGTAATCCGTAAACACCAAGAAGGTGCCGCCGTAGGGGATCAGACCGCCGTGCAGCGCCATGCCGTTCATGACGGCCGCCATGGCGTGCTCGCGCACCCCGTAATGGATATAGCTGCCGGAGAAGCTGCCCGCGGCCACGACGGCCTGATCCTTGATCCGGGTGTTGTTGGATCCCGTGAGGTCGGCGGAGCCGCCGATCAGCGCCGGCAGTGCAGGGATGAGATGGTCGAGCGCGGCCTCGGACCAGACGCGCGTCGCCTTCTTGGCCGTCGCTGCGGCCGCGGCCTTCTTGGCCGCCGCGATAGCTTCCGCGATGGCAGGGGCGGCCGCCCCCGCGGGATGCTCGATGGCCTCGCGGGTCTTTGCGTCGAGCCCTTGCCAGCGCTTCTCCCAGGCCTTGCGGACGGAAGCCCCGCGCGCGCCGCAGGCGCGCCAGGGAGCGAGCACGTTGGCCGGCACCTCGAAGGGCGGATGGCTCCATCCCAGCCTGTCGCGTGCGCCGGCAACCTCCTCCGTCCCCAGCGGCGAGCCGTGCGTCGAGGCCTTGCCCGCCTTGGTGGGCGCGCCGTAGCCGATGACGGTCCGGCAGGCAATGAGCGTCGGCCTGTCGGAGGCTCGTGCCCGCTCGAGGGCGGCGGCAACCGCCTCGGGGTCGTGGCCGTCCACGCCGATCGCGGCCCAGCCCGAGGCCTCGAAGCGCTTCACCTGGTCGTCGGAGACGGTGAGCTCGGTCGGACCGTCGATGGAGATGTGGTTGTCGTCGAACAGGACGATCAGCTTGTTGAGCCTTAGATGGCCGGCGAGCGAGATCGCTTCCTGGCTGATCCCCTCCATCAGGCAGCCGTCGCCG
>JBIOVC010000366.1:0-8815 GCA_044867545.1 Hyphomicrobiaceae bacterium
TGGCAGCCACCTATTCCGGCGCCTTTCATCCGACGGCCGAGGGGCACGCCGCGATGGCCGACGCCGTCGTCGAGAAAGCGCGGGCAGTGCTGGCGAAATACGAGAAGGCGACAGCCGTCGCCTCCGATTGACTTGGGCGGCGGATCACGCGGCCATCAGCCGCCCAATCTGTGCGAGCCAGCGATCGATATCGGCAAGCGCCCGCAGCGCCAATGCGCGCTTGCGCCCGACCCCCTTCTCCTTGCCCTTGAGACGCTTGCCGTCCGCACCCGTCACCGGCTGCTCGATCGGCGGGAACAGTCCGAAATTGATGTTCATCGGTTGGAACGAGCGCTCGGCCGCTTCGCTGACGATATGCCCGGCGGTGATGTGCTCGAGAAGGCTTCCGAGCGCGGTCGTCGCCGGCGGCGGTACGATCGAGCTCCCGAGGCGCTCGGCGGCGGCGAACCGGCCGGCGATGAGCCCGATCGCGGCGCTCTCCACGTAGCCTTCGACGCCGGTGATCTGGCCGGCAAACCTGAGGCGCGGCTCGGCCTTCAGCCGCAGCGACCGGTCGAGCAGCTTCGGGCTGTTGAGGAACGTGTTGCGGTGGAGCCCGCCGAGCCGCGCGAACTCCGCCGACGCGAGGCCCGGTATCATGCGGAAGATCCGCACCTGCTCGCCGTGCTTGAGCTTGGTCTGGAAGCCGACCATGTTCCAGAGTGTACCGAGCGCATTGTCCTGGCGAAGCTGCACGACGGCATGAGGGCGGCGGCCGCCCTGGCGCGGATCGGCAAGCCCCACCGGCTTCATCGGCCCGAAGCGCAGGGTGTCACGGCCGCGCTCCGCCATCACCTCGATCGGCAGGCAGCCGTCGAAATAGGGCGTCGAGGCCTCCCACTCCTTGAACTCGGTCTTCTCCGCCGCGAGCAGCGCATCGACGAACCCCTCGTACTCCTCGCGCGTCATCGGGCAGTTG
This sequence comes from Hyphomicrobiaceae bacterium, assembly GCA_044867545.1. Classification (GTDB taxonomy): domain Bacteria; phylum Pseudomonadota; class Alphaproteobacteria; order Rhizobiales; family Hyphomicrobiaceae; genus DATLZB01. The sequence continues at coordinate 959 of JBIOVC010000366.1, forward strand.
AGGTAGTCGGCACCGGTGCCGGCCGGGCCGGCCTTATCGTAGCGCGACTGCCGCCAGGCGATCGACTGGTCGATCGAATCCAAGTGCACGATCGGCGCGATCGCGTCGAAGAAAGCGAGTGAGTTCTCACCGGTGCGCGCGAGAATCGCCGCGCTCAGCATCTCGGACGTAAGCGGCCCGGTCGCGACGATCACGCTGTCCCAATCGGGCGGGGGAAGCCCGGCGACCTCTCCGCGCTCGATCCGAACCAGCGGATGGTGGCTGAGCCGCTCGGTGACCTCGGCGGAGAAGCCGTCGCGATCGACTGCGAGCGCGCCGCCCGCTGGCAGCTTGTGGCGATCACCGGCGAGCATGATGAGCGAGCCGGCACGCCGCATCTCCTCGTGCAGCAGCCCGACCGCGTTAGTTTGCCAGTCGTCGGACCGGAACGAGTTCGAGCAGACGAGCTCCGCCAGCCCTTCGGTCTTGTGCGCGGGCGTCTGCCGCTCTGGCCGCATCTCATGAAGCACGACCGGAACGCCGAGGCTCGCGAGCTGCCAGGCTGCCTCCGAGCCCGCCAGTCCGCCACCGACGATGTGCACCGGGTTGGCTTGGGTCATGGCGCGGGAACGTAAGCGAAAACCGCTGGTTTGGCCATGACCCGTCCCGCTAGTGTCCCGATTCCGAAGTTCGCCTGCGCTCGATGCTGGGTTCCCTAGCGAACTTCGGAATCATAAGGGACACTAGAACCATAGAGTTGCTAGTGTGATTCAGATCGAGAAATTCGCTCGCAGGGAAGCCGCGAGCACTGGCGAATTTCTCGATCATCACACTAGCGCGCGGTAGTGTCTCATTTGAATGTCACGGGAACCGTCATCCTCGGCCGACGTGGGGCCCTTTCTGCCGAGCGAGGCCGGGGATCCAGCGTAGGAAATGGCGAAGGCTCGATATACTTCGCGTCTTCGACGACATGTCGTGCTGGATCCCCGCCCTTCGATGCGCCTTCGGCGCACTCGGGCGAGGATGACGAGGAATGGAATGTGAGGGACACGCCTCAAACTGAGACTCCAGCCAACGCGCATATTACTTGACGCCGGCCCGGAGCCGGGCAGAGTGGCCCCCTTTTGAGCTGATCGCGAGCTGTCAGATGCGGCGACTGGACCTTCTGTGCCTAACCGTCATTGCCATGCTTCTCGGCGCCGTTCCCGCGGCTGCCGATGTTCGGCAGGCGAACTGTACGAACACCGGCAGCTTCGATGCGTGGATGAAGGGCTTCCATCGTGAAGCGCAGGCGAGCGGTGTCTCCCCGCGAACCATCTCCGCCGCCCTCGACGGCATCACGCTCGACCCGGGTGTCATCGCCCGTGACCGCAAGCAGACGTTCTTCACCCAGAGCTTCAGCGACTTCGCCGGCAAGCTCGCGACCGAGAACCGGCGCAAGAGCAGCCTCAACCAGATCGCCAAGAACAAGGCGACGTTCGATCGCGTCGAGAAGGAGTATGGCGTGCCGCCCGCGGTGCTCACCGCGTTCTGGGCGCTGGAAAGCGACTTCGGCGCCGGCATGGGCAAGCTCTCCGTGCTCCGCTCGCTCGCCACCCTCGCCTACGACTGCCGCCGCGGCGAGTTCTTCCGCGTCGAGCTGATGGAGGCGCTGCGCATCATCGACAAGGGCGACCTCGATCCGGCCGACATGATCGGCTCGTGGGCGGGCGAGCTCGGCCAGACCCAGTTCCTGCCCTCCCACTACAACACCCACGCCATCGACTACGACGGCGACGGCCGCCGCGACCTTTTCCGCAGCATTCCCGACATCATTGCTTCGTCGGCCAAGTTCGTCGTCCACCTCGGCTGGCGGCGCGGCGAGCCCTGGCTGGAGGAGGTGCGCGTGCCGGCCGAGCTGCCCTGGGACCAGGCCGATCTCGCGATCCTGCATCCCCGTTCCAAGTGGGCGGCATGGGGCGTGACGCGGGCCAACGGCACGCCGTTGCCGAATGACGGCACGGAGGCCTCGCTGCTGCTGATGATGGGCCGCAACGGGCCGGCCTTCCTCGCGTATCAGAACTTCCGCGCCTACACCGAGTGGAACAAGTCGCTCAACTACGCGACGACGGCCGCCTATCTCGCCACCCGCATCGACGGCGCACCGCCCATGAGCCGCGGCCGGGCGCCGGTCGAGGTGCTCGACGAGAAGTCGGTGCGCGAGCTCCAGCAGCTGCTGACACGCAGCGGCTACGACGTCGGCGAGGTGGATGGGCGTCTTGGCGCCGCGACCCGCGCTGCCGTGAAGCTCGCCCAGCAGAAATTCAAGCTTCCAGCCGACTCCTATCCGACCATGGAGCTGATCGAGCGGCTGCGCTAGTGTGATGATCGAGAAATTCGCCGGCGCTCGCGGCTTCCTTCTGAGCGAATTTCTCGATCTGAATCACACTAGCAACTCTATAATTCTAGTGTCCCTTGTGATTCCGAAGTTCGCTCGGGAACCTGGCATCGGGCACAGGCGAACTTCGGAATCCGGACACTAGCGGCTCAGCGCTCTGGCGGCGACATCTGCGATTTGGGCGACACGAGCGCGATCGCAGCCTCGATCGGGGCCATGCGCCCTTCGAGCACGGCATCGCTCAGTGCATCGATACCGGCCGCCGACCCTTTTTTGATGCGCTCGGCGACGAGATCGGCGGCTGCACGCGCGATCAGATAGCGCGCGCGGCGCCGGCGCCGCACGAGCGGCGGCTCGGCGGTGCGCTGGGCCGCGATCCGGCCGATCGTGTCGGCAAGCTGGCCCACGCCCTCACCGGTCGTCGCTGCCGTCTTCAGCGTCTCGACCTCCGAGATCGGCCCGGCCCGCAGCGAAAGCGCTGCGGCAAGCTCGGCCGCGGTGCGGTTGGCACCCGGCAGGTCTGCCTTGTTGACCACGACGACGTCGGCGATCTCGAGCACGCCCGACTTCATCGCCTGGATGTCGTCGCCGAGGCCGGGCGCCGCGATCACCACCCGAACGTCCGCGACCTCGGCGATATCGATCTCGCTCTGTCCGGTGCCGACCGTCTCGAGCACGATGGTGTCGAATCCCGCCGCATCGAGCACATCGATGATTCGCACCGCCGCAGGCGACAAGCCGCCGAGATGCCCGCGCGAGGCGAGCGAGCGCACGAACACGCCGTCATCATCGAGCGCGGCGGTCATCCGCACCCGGTCGCCGAGGATAGCGCCGCCGGAGACGGGGCTGGAAGGATCGACCGCAATCACCGCGACGGTCGCCCCGGTCGACCTCAGGTGCCGGACGTAGGCATTGACGAGCGTCGACTTGCCGGCACCCGGAGGCCCCGTGAAGCCGACGATCCGGGCCCCTCCGAGATAGGGCTGCATGGCCGCAAGCAGCTCGAGCGCACCCGGCCGCAGCGTCTCGAGCAGCGTCACTGCACGCGCCACCGCCGGCCGCTCGCGAGCGCGAACGCGGTCGAGCAGCGGGCCGGTTTCAATGGGGTCTTGCGATTCTCTCATGCGCTCGTTCTAGTGTGATGATCGAGAAGTCCGCAACAGCGAGTCGAGCCAGGTTCGTGGGCGGACTTCTCGATCTGAATCACACTAGAAACCTCGATTCTCTAGTGTCCTTCAGATCGCGAAATTCGTTCCGAGTTTGCGGCACCACGAGACGAATTTCGCGATCAGGACACTAGCATGAGAGGCGGATGGCGCATCCTGTTCACCTCCGAGCGCAGTGTCAGCGCCTAACCGTCGCCGCCGCGCTCATTACGGTCGCGGTCGCGCTTGCGCCTGCGATCGCCATCATCCCTGCTGCGCTCGCTTTCGCGGCTGCTGACGGCCGGGGCTTGCCGTATGGAGGCGGTCGCCCGAGGCTCGGGTTGAGGGAGGCGCTGGATCGCCTGCGGGGGCGGCGCTGACCTGGGCTGCAAGCTCCGGGAGCTGAACCCGGGCGGTGGGCCGGAGTTGCGAGATCGATCGCTGTCGCGCGGGCGATCCCGCGTCTGCAGCTCCTGGCGCGGGGCAATGCTCGTCACCGGCGGACCGTCGCCGCGCGGCTCGCGCCGGATGGAACGCCTGCTGTCGTCCGGCTGCGGCGGCGAAGCGAAGCTCCGCGGCTGATCCGGCAGGCGCCGGAACGACGGAGGCGGGCCATCGCTCTGAGAGGAGCGCGGCGGAGGGATCGAGGCTATCGGCGGCGGGGTCGCCGACCGTTCGCGGATGACGCGGTCCCGGTCAGGAGGCGCGACGGAACGCAGATCCCGCGGGCCCGGACCGCCGTCTTTGAACGACGGGGCCGTCCGGCGATCGCCATCGCGGCGCGCATCCCGATCACGGTCGCCGTCCTTGAAGTACGGAGCTATCCGGGCATCGCGGCTGCGCCCGACATCCCGATCGCGGTCGCCATCTCGCAGGGCCGCCGCACGCGACCGGCGCGCCTGCTCGATGGAGTCGGGCGCGGCGAGCCGCGGCGAGAACCGGGCCCGCTGCCCATCGCCGGACAGCCGCGGTCGATACACGCCGACGAAATCACGCTGACCTTTCAGCGAGCGCGCCTCGCGCACCGACGCGAAGGCGCGCACCTTGTGTGACGGGACCGGCCGGCGGGTCAGCCGCGCGAGATGATGCACGTCGATGCCGCGATTGTAGACGCGCGAGCCGACGAGCGCGTAGCGGGTGGAGTACCGGGTCCGGCCGATTAGGTAGACATTGCGCGAGCGCGGCCAGAAGTGATGCCAGACGCGCGGTGCGATCAGGTAGCGCGGCTCGACGAAGCACCAGATCGGCGCCCAGTAGGGGCTGTCGTACTCGGCGTAGGAATAGCGCACGCCATACGCCGGCTCCCAGTAGGCTTCAGGCGGCAGCGGCGCCCAGCCGACGTGCTCGTCGCTCTCGCGCCACGCAACCCACGCCGGGCCCCACTCGTTGCCGGGCACCCACAGCCAGCCGTAGCGCTCATCGAGCACCCAGCGGCCGTAGTGATAGACGGCCCAGCCCCATTCCTCGTCCGCATCCCAATACCAGCCGTGGTCGTCCGTAAAGACCCACTGCCCGCGGGTGTAGGGCCGCCAGTCGTCCTCGTGCTGCTGCACCACGGGCCACCAGACGAGGCCCCAGCGCGGATGCTGGAACCAGCGGCCAAACGGCTCGAGCGCCTCGTAGAACTCGGAGTAGTCGGCGCCCCGGCCCTGCGCCGAGGCGGGCGGCGCAGCCGTCACGGCCGCAGCAGCCAGTAGGCCGGCTGCGAACGCCATCAAGAGCGACAGGCGAAGATACCTGAGCATGACCGTCCGACCCTCGCTTGGTCATTCCGGGGAGCCGCTTCTAGCGCGGCCTTCTCCCATGGGCTTCGGGCAGCTTCGCCGCCCAGCGTGCCAGCATCGTGGCGAGGACCTGAACCGCCGATGAATATCGGTGCTCGAGCGGCCGAAATTTCCGTTGGATTCTAGTGTGATGATCGAGAAGTCCGCTGCATCGGTCAGGCTAGGTTCGGGGGCGGACTTCTCGATCTAAATCACACTAGCGACCTTGATTTTGCTAGTGTCCTTCAAATCGCGAAATTCGTTCCGAGGTCGCGGCGCAATGAGACGAATTTCGCGATCAGGACACTAGGCCCTGTATCAGAACCACAGGCCCGGCCAGCGGTAACGCGGCTGCATCGCGATCGGCCCGACACCGACGAGCGAGATCATCGGCTGCTCGGCAACCATCTCGGCCGGCAGCTGCGGCCGCGCGTCGAGGTCGACGAGCCGCTTGATCCGATCCTCCGTCGCCGGGTGGGACCGTAGCACCGAGGGCTGCGGCACCCGCCGCCCTGGCACCGGGAACATCAGGTCCTCCCAGAAGTGCCCGGTATACCGCTCGAGCCGCCGGAGTGCCGAGGCGAGCCCCAGCGGATCGCCCGTGAGCTGGGCTGCTTCCAGGTCCGCGTCGTATTCGCGCGCCCGGGAGAGGCCGAGCTGAAGCAGGCTCGAGACCGTCGGCGCGAGGTAGAGCAGGAGGACCGCGAGCCAGGGCGCATATTGCTCGCCCGACAGCGCCGCGAACACGTTGAGGATGGCGAGGAACAGCGCGAAGTAGGAGAGCACCTGCGTGAAGCGCGTCATCGCGTCGGCCAGACCCATCACCCACAGGTCGTTGTTGCGGATATGGCTCATCTCATGCGCGAGCACGCCCGCGATCTCGCGCATCGTGAGCCGCCTGAGCAGGCCTTCGGTGACGCCGATGACGGCGTGCTCCGGCGTTCCCGAAGCGAAGGCGTTGAGGGTCGCGCTCGGGATGACGTAGAGGCGCGGCTGCGCCGGCAGCTCCGCACGCGCCGCGAGCGCAGCAACGATCTCGCTGATCTGCCCGCCGGCTCGCGGGTCGACCTCCCGAGCCCGGTACATCCGCATGACCATTTCGGGCGGCACCCGTGGCGCAAGCAGGAACAGGAGGCCGAGCATCAGCGCCGCCCACAGCACGCCGAGCGGGCCGAACAGCATCAGCAGCGATAGCGCGAGCACGATGCTGATGCCGGCGAACAGCAGCACTGAATGGATGATGTTGCGCCGCTTGTGCTCTCGCCTGGCGGCTTCGTTCAGAAACGGCCCCACTTCTGCCTCCCCTTCGGCTGCGCCACGCAGAGCACAAGCCTACCATACAGGTAGGACAGGATCGCCCTTTCGGGAAGCGGGCGCCCGTCGCGGCTGCCAGCGGTTGGCTGAGGCGCCGACTTGTGGTTAACCTCCCTCCGTTGGAGGGGATGGTCGGAGGCATGCCGATCTCCCGAACCACTGGCGCCCTTGAGCGGGGAGGCTGCGCCGGGGAGGCGATTTCGCATGCGCTGCGCCCGTTTTGCGATTGCGATACTCGCCGCTGTCGCGAGCCTCGCGGCGGAGAGCCATCGGACTGCCGCGGCTGAGCCATCGCGCGACCGCGAGACGGTCATCAGTCGGGTCTCAGTAGGTCTTGAGGGAAGCGGCCGGTTCGAGGGCGGCAGCGCACCCCACGCGCGCATCGCGCTTGTACTCGGGGACCGCCCGGTCGGCGAGACGACCGCGGACTCCGACGGGGCCTGGAAGCTGAGCGTGACCAGGGTTCTGGCCGTCGGCGAGCATCGCGTCAGGATTGTTGCCCGGACGGGCGAAGCAGGCGAGCCGAGCATCAGCCCGACCGTCCGCATCTCGATTCCCACCGCCTTCGCAGCGCCCGCAACCGAGCCCGAGACAGCCGAAGGCGACCTGATCCGCCGGGCCGGCGAGCTCGCCGATCGCGCCTCCGAGGCGTTCGACGAGCTGCTGCCGCGCCTGATTGATCCACCCGGCAGCCCGGATGAGGCGGACCTCAGGGCCCAGCCGTCGTCCAGGGTGAAGCTCGCAGCGTTTCAAGCGAGCCAGCCGGCATCTATCCACGGGGACGCGGCAACAGGCGATGGGTTGCTGCAGTGGCTGGCGTCGATCCTTGCCGATGCCGAAGCATGGCTCGAGGCCTCGGCACGTGACTACCAGTCAGTCATCGTGCGGCGGCTTGCCGATCCGCCACCGGCAGCGCTCGGCGCCCCCAAGGTGCAGTCGCCTCTCGCGTCGCTTCCTTTGGACCTGACGCGCGCAGCCGAGGCCGAACGGCTGCGGGAAGCCGAAGCCAAAAGAGCCGCCGAGGAAGCCCGGCGCCAGCAGCAGCTTGCGAAGGCCGAAGCAGAAGCGCGGCGCGCGTCGGAGGCGGAGGGCAGGCGCAAGGCGGCGGAGGAAGCTCGTCGGCAACAGGAGCTGGCAAAGGCGGAGGCGGAGACGAGGCGCAAGGTCGGGGAAGCGCAGCGCTTCGCGGAGGCCGAGGCCAAGCGCAAGGCGGTCGATGAGGCTCGGCGCCGGCAGGAGCTGGCAAGAGCCGAGGAAGAGGCGGCCCGCAAGACGGCGG
>JBIOVC010000367.1:0-5932 GCA_044867545.1 Hyphomicrobiaceae bacterium
CATCGTCCGCTGTGCGGAGGTAGTGGATGCCTTCCAGATTTGTCCCGGGGACGGAGAGCTTGTCAACGCTCGCCCCCGTAGCGATCAGCAACTTGCCAAATCGGAATTCGGCGCCTTGCTCGGTCTCAACCGTTCGCCTCCCGATGTCCACTCGGCACACCCGAGTTGCCAAATGGACTGCAATGTCGCGCTCCCGGTAGAACGCCTGAGGATGGATGAGAATATTTCTCCCTTCCGGGCCTTTCACGAGAAAGTCCTTTGAGAGCGGAGGACGGTGATAGGGGAGAACGTTTTCAGCCGTCAGAATCGCAATGCTGCCTTCGGCGCCGCCCCAGCGGAGCGTCTCGGCAGCGGTCACGCTCGCCAGTCCGCCGCCGACCAATAGGAAATCAACGAAGGCTGCTTCCGGCACCGGCTCTGGTCCACTTCATGGCATGGAGATTGTTGCCCCTCGATGGGCGACGTCCCGTGTCGTCTCTAGCTCATGTGCCATCCATGGCTGACGATGATGCTTTCCCCCGTCAGCGCGTTGGTCTTGAACGCGGCAAGCAAGAGGGCAATCTCGGCGATGTCCTCGACCGTGGTGAATTCCTTGTCGACGGTCTCTCCGAGCATTACCTCCTTGATCACCCGTTCCTCCGTGATGCCCAGCTCCTTGGCCTGCTCCGGAATCTGCTTGTCGACCAGCGGCGTGCGCACGAAGCCGGGGCAGATTACGTTTGCACGAACGCCGTGCTTCGCCCCTTCCTTGGCCATCGTGCGCGCAAGGCCGAGGATGCCGTGCTTTGCGGCAACGTAGGCGGACTTCAGAGGCGACGCTTCGTGACTGTGCACGGAGCCCATGTAGATAAGGCATCCCGCGCCCTGTCTGTACATATGCTTGACGCATGCCTTCGTCGTCAAGAAAGCACCGTCGAGGTGGATCGCTATCAGCTTCTTCCACTCTGAGAATGGAAAATCCTCGATCGGATAGACGATCTGGATGCCTGCGTTGGACACCAGGATGTCGACCTTGCCGAACGCTGCGATCGTCTTCTCGACGCCTGCGTTCACTCGCTGCTCGTCGGCCACGTCCATGGCAACCGCCATAGCCGTCTTGGCGTCCCCCAGCTCGCGTGCGGCTGCAGTGGCGGCATCGAGGTTGAGATCGGCGATGACGACGCGACCTCCGGCCGCGACGTAGCGCTTGGCGATGGCGTGACCGATGCCGCTTGCGGCACCGGTCACGAGCGCGACCTTGCCGTCGATTCTCATGACGCCTATTCCTTTCAGCTCTTCAGATAGTCGTGCACGACCTTTCCGAGACCGAGTGTGAGGTCCGCGAGGATGTGCGTTGCGGAGACGACCTCGCGTACGGGCAATGCTGCAACCGGCGCCAGCGCATGCGGCCTCAGATCGAGCGTGGCGGGGCCGGTCCAGGCGCCCTTCACGACGACGTCCTCGAGCCGGTAGTCGACCAGCTCCAAGATGCGCGGCCGACCGTCAACGTGGGGGATGATCTTCAAGAGATAGTTGGGCTTGGCGAGGGACGCCGCCACTGTCTTCACGTCGAGAGCCCGATGCTTGTACCCCATCGTGCCGGTCGCCACGCGAACCGGTCCGTAGTCGAGCGTGCCGATCAGCGTGTCCTTGTCGGGCCCTAGCGAGGGTTGCGCGTACTTCTTGGGAAAGCCCCATAGCTCCCGACCGCCGAAGATCGGCGGCCCGTCGTTCAGGAACATGGCGTGCGTGTATCCACCCTCTTGCCCATTGTACTTGACCGGAATGACCTGACCCGACTCCGTGTAGTCGCCAAAGCCCGTCGAATCCGGCATGCGGATGAACTCGTACTTGACGAGGGGCTCATCGAACATGAGCGGCTCGGGCACCACCGCATCGAGAGCCTCCCTGTCCGTCCGGTAGGTAACGATGAGATATTCGCGATCTATGAAGCGGTAGGAGCCGGGAGGAAATGCCGGGCTGGTGAGCGGCATAGCGAAGGCGCGGGCCAGAACATCTTCCATCTTCATGCTTGTTGCCAGGACCACCAAGGTCCAGCTCCCGAGCTAGCTCGAACACCTCTCGCAGTACGCCATGATGCTCGGTGGTCGGCCGGCGGCGTATCGGCACAAACCCTGACCCGCTCGAGAAAATTTTTGGTGTGCTAAGGCGATAGACGGATCGGGCGCTGCCTCGATGCTGTTGCGATTGACATGCCGCCCCTTCCGACCCCAAAGTTGTATCCAGTGCGCACGGGGCGCCACCAGTCCGCGGCAAGGGAGCCTGCTCCCACCCGATCGGCTCAGACCGACGTCACATCGAAGCCTTCTTCCAGCCCGCGCAGCGGACATCGGGCGGTTTTGCGGAAGGAAGGTCTCATGCCCCGTGCGCTCACCCCCCGAACCAATCTCGATGCGCTCCGCAAGGAGGCCAAGCGCTGGCACAAGGCCATCGAAGCCGGCGACCCGGACGCGACCGCGCGCTACGCCGCCGCGCCTGGTCCGCGGTCCAACCCCAAGCTGCGCGAGGTTCAGCGCGCGCTCGCCGGCGAATACGGCTTTGCGAGCTGGGCGGCCCTGAAGCAGGAGATCGAGGACCGGGCGTGCAGTCACGCCGAGCGCGTGGCGCTGTTCCTCGAGAAGTCCGCTCATCGCTACAGCGTTGCACCGGGAACAGAAACCTGGGGCAACTACGAGCGCGACGCGCCGGCGCGCGGCGCGCGGGCGGCGCGCCTGCTGGCGCGGCATCCCGAGATCGCCCACGATAGCCTGCACACGGCCGTCGCCGCCGGCGACCTCGACCTCGTGCGCGACTTTCTGCGGAAGGACCCTGCGCTGGCGGACAAGCGCGGGGGGCCGGACGGCTGGACGCCGCTCCTGCGCCTCGCCTACGCGCGTCTACCGACCCAAGCTGCCGAGACCAACGCGGTCGAGATCGCCGGCCTGCTGCTCGATCACGGCGCCGACCCTCTGGCCCAGTGGTCCGACGGCCAGAACGCCTTCAAGGTCCTCACCGGCGTCATCGGGGGTGGCGAAGGCGGTCAGTCCGCTCACCCGCAGGCGGAGGCGCTCGCCCGCCTGCTGATCGCGCGCGGCGCCGATCCTCTCGACGGCCAGGCGCTCTACAACACCTCCCTCGGCGCCGACGACACGTTCTGGCTCGATCTCCTGTGGTCGGCGTCGGAGAAGCGCGGAGAAAGCGCGCGATGGCGAGGATACGTGCCGGAGCTCGGCGGTCCGCCGCTCGACTATCTGCTCGGCAACGCCGTGCCGCGCCACCCCAACCGCGTCGCCTGGCTGCTCGCGCATGGTGCGCGGGCGGATGCATTGAACGTCTACTCGAAGCGGCCCCTCGTGCGGGACGCCGCAGTCGCCGGGCGGCAGGATCTGGTCGATCTCCTCGTCGCCCACGGCGCCGAGCGGCCGCTGCTCGACGATAAGGAGCAATTCCTCGCCGCCGCCATGCAGAGCGATGCGGAGACCCTGCGCCGGCTCGCACAAGCGCATCCTGATGTGCTCCGCGACCCGGCTGCCATGTTCGCCGCCGGGGCCGCGGACCGCACGGACGTCGCCGAGCTCCTGCTCGACCTCGGCATGTCGCCGGACGTGGGCGACAACGAGGGCTGCCGCGCTCTGCACTGCACGACCCATTCGGGCGCGGTCGGGGTCGCCAGGCTCTTGATCGCCCGCGGGGCGCAGATCGATCCGGTCGAGCGGCGCCATCACTCCACCCCGCTCGGCCACGCCAACTACCAGGGTCGGCGGGAGATGATCGCCGTGATCGCGCCCGTGAGCCGCGACATCCGCGGCCTGTGCTTCTGCGGTGCGGTCGAGCGCCTCGCGGCCCTGCTCGCAGAGGACCCGACGCTCGCCAGTCGGCCTTCCCGTGACGAGTTGCCCTTGTTCTGCCTGCCCGACGACGACGAGCGCGCGGTCGAGGTCGCAGAGCTGCTCCTCGCTCACGGCGCCGATGCGTCGGTGCGGAACGCCGCAGGGCTCACCCCCGCTCAAGCCACCTTGCAGCGCGGCCTCGAGGAGGCAGCCGACCTGCTCGATCCGAGCCGGACGCCGTAAGAGAGCGGCGCATCGTATGAACCGAGCCTTACGTCGTGCTCGCCTCCGCCATGCGACGATAGACGTCCGGATCACGGCGTTCCATGTGTCGCTCAGGCTTGGCGGGAGCTTCGAAACCGTGCCGCGCGTATAGCCCGTGAGCATCGGCCGTGACGAGCAACCACAGGCGGAGATCTTGCAGCTCGGGGTGACGCATGATCGAGCTCATGATGGCTTTGCCTACGCCCACGCCGCGGCACTTGGGATCGACGAACACGTCGGAGATGTAGGCGAAGGTGGCGCGGTCGGAAATCACCCTTGCGAAACCGAGGGTTGTGCCGTCTTTGACAGCGCCGAAGCACAGTGACCCGTCGATGGCACGGTCGAACACGCTGCGCGGTATCTGCCCGGCCCAATAGCTCTTGCGTGCGAGCCACGCGTGCGCGCGGTCGATGTCGATGCGGGACAAATCGTTAGTGATCTCGATGAGAGGGGCAGCCTCGTTCAGTGCGGAACAGCACATGGTCGATGTCTCTGGGCATGACGGAAAACAGAAAAGCCGCGCTTTGGGGCGCGGCTCGCGGTGATCGCCGATCTCAAAGCGTCATCGCTCTCGCGCATGAATCGGCGTGAGGAGACGACGGCGTCCCGAGAGGACCAGAGGCTTCATGGCGGCGAAGCTATAGGTTCGGTAGCGCTCGATGTCAATGCACAGCGGACATGCACAGCGGATGCGGTGGACGATCGGCGCAAGGATGGGCTCTTGTCTCCCGGAGAGCTCGCGTTTCCAAACACGGCTCGATCAACGGCTGTGACCATCCCTGCGGGAGAGCCCGCGCGCAAGGGGGTGTGGCTGCACCGGCACGGTGTTGCCCTGGCGGAGCCATCACAACCGCTGTGGCCTTTGCATCTATTTCGGGCGGTCTCCCGGGAGAGCGCCGAACAGATCGGCGAACAGCAGCTCCCAAGCCAAGCGGAGCGCGCGCGTAAGCTGGACACCGTTCGCCGCCAGCACACGGACCATGAGCCCCGCGTCGTTGGGGAGGCGTGTGGCGGCCACCGAGGACCCGGCGGCCTCAATGCCGTGCTCCAGGCCCTCCAGGCTCACGCTCGCCGGGAGGCGGCCGAGGGCGTAGACAGTACCCGCAGTGGCGAGGGGCCCGTGCGGTGCCAAGCGCGAGAAGTCGGCCCCCGTGACACGCAATCGATCCACCAGCAGCAAGCTGCCCGAGGCTGACCTCACCGTCAGCTGGCTGGCGAAGAAAGCGAAACCTTCACGGCGGTTGCCGCTGGGATCGTGCAGGACCAGGGCGTCGGCCAAGACCGAGGTGGCGCCGCTGTCCAGGCGAACATCCGTCCGCGTCTCGATGGCTGCGCCACGAAACAGGATCGTCGGCTCATTGATCAGGCCGACAAAAGCGCCTGGCCCAGCCCGAAGCCTGGTCGCAAGACGGCTCATGCGGCCGCGGCCATCGTGCACGATCGTGGAGCCTTGGGTGGTGATCTGGCATTGCGCTCCCGAGCCCACGTTTATCGCCAGCTCCAGGCAGTCGCCGCTGTAGATGCCCCCAGCCGCCGACTGCAGGTACAGCGTGGCGAGGCCGGCCGGCTCACGGTCAAGATAGAATGGGCGCGTCACATGAAAGGGGTAGCCTACGAGCTGGCGAGCGAGATAGGTCCGCTCTCCCGCGCGGGCGAAAGCGAGGTCGACACGCTTCGCGGTGAGCTGCTCCCCTTCCGGGGTGCGTTGGTCGGGGACGGAGGCGCCCCCGTCCGTCATCGGTCGAAGAGCACATGATGGGCAATCGCATCCGCGATGGCCTCTGCACCAAGCCCGCTGGGCAATTGGAGAGCAGCACCGGACGGCCAGACCGCACAGCCGTTGCCTCAGCCACCATTCG
>JBIOVC010000368.1:0-2608 GCA_044867545.1 Hyphomicrobiaceae bacterium
CCCTTCCGGCAGATGCGTCATCGGAGATGGGATCAGGCCCGCCAGGTCTGGCCCCTTGCTCCACCGACCCTCAGCGGACGTTGGTCACATCGAGGCGCGTCGGTTTGTGGCCGCCGGCCTTCTTCGGACTATCACCGCCGACCTTGAAGCTCGCCCTGCCGAGACCGCTGATCTCGATCTCGATCGTGTCGCCGACGTTGATCGGCCCGAGGCCCGTGTGATAGGTGCCGGTCGCCAGCACGTAGCCCGGCCGGAGCCGTACGTAGCGGCTGAGCCACGAGATCTGCTTGGCGATTCTGTGCGCCATGTCTCCAGTCGAATAGTTCTGCCGCGGCTCGCCGTTGACCCACGACTTGACGGTGAGCTTGTAGGGGTCGGGCACCTCATCCGCGGTGGTGATCCAGGGACCGCAGGGCGAGAACGTCTCCTGTCCCTTGCCGAGGAGCTGGCTGCGGCGGAGCAGGCCGCGCGCCGACACGTCCAGGAACGGCACGTAGCCGAACACGTGCTCCATTGCCGATGACTCGGGCACTTTCCACGCCTCGCGCCCGATCACGAACGCGAGCTCCGCTTCAGCCTGGAACTCGGTCACCTCTTTGGTATCGCTCAAGTAGATCGTGCCGCCGGGACCGAGGAGCTGCGGGCACTTGTGGAAGAACTCGAGCGGAATGGTCTCAGCCGTGCGGCCCGGCTGGTCGCAGTAGTTGACGAAGGCGGCCATCACCCGCCCCGGCTGGGCCAGAGGCGCTTCGAGCTTGACCGCCGACAGCGGCCTGCCGCCACCCGCCGCGACGAGCTGGTCGATCTCCGGCTTGTAGCTCGTGAAGTTGACGATCAGCTCCTCCATCACGCGCTGGGCCCCGCGATACTCGCGGTGCGAGACGAGCTCGCTGATGTCGATCACCGCATCGCCCTTCAGCACGCCCACGTGATCCTCGTCGTACCTCAGGATCTTCATCCACTCTCCTCCCGTGCTTGCCGCCGCCGCAGCGCAGCGATCAGCGCATCGACGTATTCTGCGTCAAACTCTCTGCCCAGAACCCCCGCATAAGCCTTGACGTTGGCGATCGCCGCCGCCTCGGACGAAGGGTCCGCCCGGCCGAGCTTGTCCATCTCCCGCAGGCGGTAGAGCGCCTCCTGCTGCAGCCGCTCGGCTTCGAGCTCTACTTTCTTGACGAGCTGGCGAAGCCTGGCCGCGCCGTCGGTGTCGACGGCGGCCGGTGTCGTGCGCAGATTGCGCCGGGCGGTGCGCAGCGGCACCACCACGCCGGCGCGCCAGTCCTCGACCGCCGCCACGATCTCGCGCACCTCGCTCTCTGCGAGCCGCCGGCCACGACTTGCCGCCCACAGCACGTAGAGCAGCACGTTGACGTCGACGCCGGCTTCATCCTGCAGCGCAATGCACGCGCCAGCGACCGCTTGATCCGCATAGAGATCGAGCGAGAACCGCCAGAACGGCGAGGCCGCGGTCGCTTTGTCGGTGGTCATCTCCTCGCCGCATACCATGCCGTTGCGGACCGCGCCAAGACGACGCCCACTCCCTCTCCCTCGTCCTTCACGAGGGGAGACGAAACCTCCAGGACGTAGGTCGGCGCTGACGCCGGGCTTTGCCCGGCGGAAGCCCGACGGCACAGCTTGCGGCAATGGTTCTGTCGGGCATCGCTTCGCTCAGCACCGACCTACATCTCCGCGATCCCCGGCTCACCGCCCGCGTGGATTGCCGATCCCGAGCGGCTTGCCATCGACGAGCACCATCGCGAGCTTCGCCTTCGCCGCGCTTCGGTTCTTCCAGGCGTGGTTGGTGCCGCGCTGAACCATGACGTCGCCGGCCTTGAGCCGCACGGTCGAGGCGTCCATGTCCATCTCGATCTCGCCTTCGAGCACTGCGATGTAGTCGATGGTCTCCGTGCGGTGCATCTGGCCGCTGGCGCCCGGCAGGAACTCCATCACGATGAAGCGGGTGCCGTTGGGCGGCGGCTGCGTGCCGAGCTTCAGCGCCCCCATGTCCTCGATCGTACCGCCGACGCCGATGTCGACCGGCATGGTGTCGCTCGACCAGATGAGCGTCGATCGGACCTCCGGCCGCGACGAGCGGCTGTTGTCCGCGATATCGTCGAGGATCGGCTTGGCAACGCGGCCTTCGTCATGCCCCGTCACCACCCGCCGTATGGGTTGAAACCCAGTCCGTTCGTCTGCCATATGCCCTCCACGCTTTCGCCCCCTGGCCGCGGATACTACATTCGCTGGAAGGCGGCGCACCATGCCCGGCCCGGAGGGCCACAGCTCGGCGAACCGAGCTTGCGCGCCTGCCGCGCAGAGACGGGCCGGACTTGCGGTTTGATGCCGGTCAATGAGCCGGGCCCGCAGGATCGGCATTTCAATGCAATACCTTCCACGCGGCACCTCGCTGAAGGAGACCTCAACCCATGCAAGTCCCCATGCAGATCGCCTTCGAGCATGTCGCCCATTCCGACGCCGTCGAGGCGCGGGTCAGGAGCGAGGCCCAGAAGCTCGAGCAGTTCTACGAGCGCATCACCGCGGCGCGCGTCGTCATCGCGAAGCCGCAGCATAGCCAGCAGAAGGGCAACACCTACAGCGTCCGCATTCA
>JBIOVC010000369.1:0-3032 GCA_044867545.1 Hyphomicrobiaceae bacterium
TCGATCAGCGACACGTGCTCGGTCCACACCGTGTCGGGCACCGCTTGGGTGGACTGGGTGTCGGGGACCGTCCGCAACTGGCTCATAGAAAGGCTCCGCGATCGAGGTGGCTGCGAATGCGATCGACCAGCGCGCCGAACTGCTGGCCAGTGGCCATGGCGAGCGTGCGCGGCCGTGGCAGGTCGATCTCGACGGCCTCGACGAACCGCCCTGGCCGCGGTGACATGACGTAGACGACGTCGGAGAGGATGACCGCTTCCGAAATCGAATGTGTGACCAGGAACGCCGTCGCATTGCGCTGTATGCAGATGCGCTGGAGCTCCATGTTCATGAAGTCGCGCGTCAGCTCGTCGAGCGCGCTGAACGGCTCATCGAGCAGCAACACGGCAGGCTCGGTGATCAGCATCCGGCAGATCGCCGTGCGCTGCGCCATTCCGCCGGATAGCTCGAAAGGATACGCAGACTCGAAGCCCTTGAGGCCGACAAGATCGAGCAGCTTGCGAGCCTCATCGTGCTTGGCTTGGGCCGCCGCCTTGCCGTCTCGGATCTCGATGGGCAGCACCACGTTCTCCATCGTCGTGCGCCACGGAAACAGCGTCGCCTGCTGGAACATCATGCCGATGTCTCGGCGCGGTCCGACGACGGGTGACCCTGCCAGCATCACGCTGCCGGACGACGGCGGTATGAGGCCGGCCATGACCTTGAGCAGGGTGGACTTGCCACAACCGCTCGAGCCGATCACTGCTGCGAAACTGCCCTTGCGCAGCGTCAGGTCGATCAGGTCGAGCGCCTGGATATTGCGCCGCGTGAAGGTCTTGCTGACACCACGCAACTCAAAGACCGGCCGCGCATCGAGCGCGGCCGGTGCGAATGCAGCTACCGCGGCCGTCATTTCGACTTGTTCCAGGCCGCGTTGAACTTGTTGGTATAGGCCGCCTTCAGGTCCTTGATCGGCTCCTTGAGCTCGCCGGCCTCGAGCAGGCTCTTGTGCCAGGTCTCCCAGTCCTCGGGCCTCTGATAGCCCCACTTGGACTGATCAGGTGCAGCCGCTTTGGTCAGCACGGAGTCGAGCAGCGCGTTGGCGAACTTCCTGTCCTCGATCTCCTGCGGCACGCCCGCTGCCAGGTGCTTCAGCACCTTCTCGCGGTTGGCCGGGTTCATCGTGAACTTGGTGGCTCTCACCAGCGCACGGCCGAAGCCCTCGATCACGTCCGGGTTCTTGGCAATGTAGTCGGCCATCGCGGCGTAGCCGTTGCCGAAGTAGCCCTTGAACTTGTCGGGAGTGATGTCGCGGACGGCCATGCCGCGGTGGTTGAGGATTGCTGCGTCCGCCGTAGAGGCAACATAGGCTTCGATATCGCCCCGGACGAAGCCCGCGGTCGCCGGGCCGCCATCACCAACCGGAATGAACGTGTAGTCTTTGCCTTCCGTCATCTTCAGATCGCTCAGGATGGAGCGAGCGAAGCCCACCTCTGCCCCGTCTCGGGTGCCGACACCGATGACCTTGCCCTTGAGGTCGGCGGGGCCCTTGTAAGCGGCGTCCTTCTTCACGACGATCCCGAACGAGCTCACCGGGAGTGCATTGTAGAGGAACACGACGTCGACGCCGCGCTGGCGCGCCTTGAGCACCGGTGCGGGACCCGGGCGTCCGATTTGCGCCTGCCCCGAGGCCAGCGCCTGCAGGACGGGGCCCGATCCGTCGATCGCTTCTGGGCGGACTTCGAGGCCTTCCTCCTTGAAGTAGCCCTCGCCGATGGCGACGTAGACCTGGAACGAGTTGATCGCGGACGGGCTCGGCTGCACGAACGTAATCTTCTTGAGCCCCTGGGACATCGCCCCGCTGCTGGCGCCGAGCACCAGCAGCGCCGAGGCAATGCCCGCTGAAATAGTCAAATGCTTGGATCTGCTCATTGGCATTCCTCCCTGGATATTCGCAAGCTTGGCTGCGACAGCTCTTATCGGCCGAGGCGACTGTACGCTGCGGTCGGCTGCTGTGACAAGGCGAAGGCGACCGGCGGCTTTCGATTTTCGCCGCGGAGGATTTAAGCACCTCTCTCGCCGAGCATGTCGAAATGTCCGCGCGCTCTTAGGTAGACGAGCAGGGCGAGGCTCGGGACGGCGGCAACCATGGTGAGAAGGAAGTAGATCGGCCAGCCGAGCGTCGCGGCCGCGTAGCCCGAGAGCGAGGCGAGCAGCGTCCGCCCGACGGCGGCGAGCGCCGTCAGCAGCGCATAGTGCGTTGCAGTATGCGCCGGGCTGTTGCACAGCGCCGACAGGTAGGCGACGAAGATCACGGTGCCGAGCCCGCCGGTGAACGCCTCGATCAGGACTGCCGAGGTGAGCGCAGGCAAGCTCGCCGGCACTGTTGCGAGCCACAGGAATGCGAGGTTGGAGCCCATCTGCAACAAGGCTCCGATCCAAAGCGCCCGCAACAGCGGCTGTGCAAGAGCCACCATGCCGCCGACGAATCCCCCGGCAAGAGTTGCGATGAGCCCAACACCGTTGACGACTGCGGCATAGGTCGTCTTGTCGTAGCCCATCGAGAGCACGAACGGCCCGGTAAGCGCGCCGACCAGCGCATCGCAGAGCTTGTAGAGCATCACCAGCCAGAGCACGGCCAGGATCGAGTTGTGCGAGATGAGCTCTTGGATGGCGGCCTTGGCCGTATGCAGGAGTGGAGCGACCGCATCGCCGGGGACTTCGGCCGAACGGGGCACGTCGGGCTCCGGCGCAATGAGGACGGCAGCCGTGCCGACCAATACGAGCAGCGCGGCGGCGGCGTAGCCGACCGTCCACACGGTCTCCTTCGCCAAGCCATGGCCTTCGAGCCATGCGGTGAGCGCGATCACGCCTGCGCCCGAGACCAGCATCCCGATCCGGTAGGCGGCGACATAGCTCGCCATGCCGGCCGCCTGCTCGTCGCGCTCCAGGCTCTCGATGCGGAAGGCGTCGATGATGATGTCCTGCGTGGCGGACGCTGTTGCCACGAGCAGTGCTCCGCCACCCACCGCAAGCGGCGCGCTGACGGGGTC
>JBIOVC010000370.1:0-10744 GCA_044867545.1 Hyphomicrobiaceae bacterium
AAGGCTGTAGGCACCGATGACTATGAGCGCCATGATCAGCGCGAGGAGCAGGGAGTACGGGATCCTGAGCAGCGCCGTCCACAGCGGGATGAGCGGCAGGTTCAGCACCAGCAGCATGGCGTTGCCAACATACATGCTGGCGATGACCGCCCAGACGAAATCAGGATGATCCCTGAACAGCAGCGGGCCGGGAGTGAGCCCGTGCATGACGAGCGCGCCGACGAGGATCGCGGTGGTCGATGAGCTGGGGATGCCGAGCGTCAGTAGAGGAATGAACGACGCGTTCGCACCGGCGTTGTTCGCGGTCCCTGGTCCGGCGACGCCTGCAATCGCGCCCTTGCCGAACGTGTCGGGCTCGGCCGACAGCTTCTTCTCCGCGACATAGAAAGGAATGTTGGGACGATGAGGTCGACCCCCGGGATGAGGCCGAGTATGAAGCCGATTCCGCTGCCGCGCATGATCGCGCCGAAGCATGTCCCGACCCCGTTCCGGCGAACGACCAGGCATTTGAGCCTTACATCGAAGACCTTGTAGTCGCGCCGCTCGGCATTCGTGAGGATTTCCCCGATGCCGAACACGCCCATGCACACGATGACGAAGTTGACCCCGTCATAGAGCTCGGGGATCCCGAATGTTGGTCGTCGATCACGTGCGAGATGACGGGGGTTGCTTTGCACGTGGTGGGAAGGATCGGTTCGGCGACAAGGGCTTTTCAAACTGGAAACAGTAGAGCCGTGGGCAGACTATAAGGCCCGGCTGAAGGCAGAAGCCGCAGAGGCTGAGCGGCTCAACAACAACTACGACCCGCTCAACGGGAATAGGTCTTGAAAGCTATGGGATTGAACCACATCGAGACACGCGAGCGCGAGCAAATCAAAGCCGTCAGAGCCTTCACGCCGGCGTTTGCTGAGTGGTGCCGTGGCATCGTCAGCGGACATAACGATCGTCACCTTCTCGACAAGGCTCAGAAGGCAGAGCGACGTTGGCACGCCTCGTTGTTGAGGGCACTCGACTGTGAACCTCCACCGACGAGCCCGCTCCCTAAGACACTTGTCACTTGAGCGGATCGATCCGCCCAATCCACTTCGGCCGCAACCTGAGCGACGGCAGCCCGCCATACCCAGCAGCACTCAACGCTATCATGCGACTGCGACGGAACGTCAGCGGTCTGCCATCACGGACACACCGCGAAAAAATCCGTCTGACGGGATTGTCAATCTCCTTAGTACAATTGCACTATGCCCGCGGCCGGCGGCTTGAACAGGCCGCACCGTACCCCGCTAGCGGTGCTGCCCCCGCCCTCAGGCTGTCGGCCTCTATTCAGCCGCTACACGTTCCCGTCTCCGGTCCGTCCGGAGACGCCCGTTCGTGCGCCTGACCTGTAGCCACCAAATGCCCAGGCACGCGAGCGCCACCGTGGCGTAGACGGCGAGTCCAAGAACCATGACGACGTTGTCGGGATCGTCTGTCATTGCGCGTCGTGGCGCCCCCTCGCGGCGCCACCTCCCTCGTTATTGGTTATTTCTTCGGCTCAGTCGGGACGGTCTTGACCGGTGAAGTCGCCGTTGTGCCCGTGCCCGGTGCCGTCATTACCATCGGATAGATATACCAAGCGAGCACCGCCACGACGGCGAGCGCCACGATGATCAGCACAATTCGATTGGTGTCCATCTGAAACCCTCCCATATGCGTGCCGCTTCTTCGGCACGATTGCGCAAACGCAGGGGAGGGCGCATCGTTCCATCCCCGAGCGCGAGACTCTTCCGCCAAGCGCGTTGATCTAGATCAATGCGCGCGATCGCAGTGCCCCGACTACCTACACCAATCTAGCCGCGGACTGCCCCGACGCCGTGCCAGCCCTCCGCTCACTAACACGTCGCCTAACGATCGTCCGTTGCGGCGAACGATCCTGAGTTGGCGCCCGTACTGATCAACCCCGCTGCTGTCTGCAATCTCGAACGGCCCCACCTCGATCAACTCCCTAAGGCGCCGCTTCGCTTTGAGCCCCAACGCCAACTCGCGGCCACATGCCGGCCTGGCCATCTCGGGCGCGTCGATGTCCGCCAGTCGCACACGGACGCCATTCACGGCAATCGTGTCACCGTCGATGACGTAGGCTGATCCGCGAGCGACGGTCGGCGGTGTGCCATCTCCCAATCTGCGGACAATCAGAGCGTCGTTACATCTGGCGAAGCGAGGAAAGTCTTTGCCGCGTGATAGACGACACCGCGCAACCAAGAGCGCGAGTGGCACCGCGAAGCGGCCGAGCACGTAGCGCCGAAGACGCTTAGCCCCGCAATGGCTCGCGATGACGCGGGGTCCGACGCCGAACGGGGGTCCTGCGTTCTTGCCGGTGAAAAGGGGCTACTGCCACACTCGCCTCGATCCTTGTCAGGGATAGAGGCTAGGGGACGGGCGTTAGCAAACTACTTCGCCGATTGTCAGACTACGCCGCATAGTGCCAGAAAGAGTGTCAGAATGCGCCAGTAGTGACTTAGTAAGTTATTGAAATACCTTAGATTTGGGCGTGGCCATACGCCGGTCGAGTTCATGATGGTCGGATAGAGTGCTTGTCCAGTTTCAGCCCGGTGGCCGAGAACGGGCACGATGAAGGCCGAGGTCGCCCCGAGATAGTCGACCACGTCTTGCCATTTTGGGTCGTTGGAAGCCGTGGTCGATACCTTGGCCCAGCCGGAGGGCGTGTTGTTGTGCTGGCCTGAATCTGAACCAGCCACGGAAGGCGCCTCAGCCGCGCTGGCCTGCTACGCCAGGAATCCTCTATGCAATCCCATTTGCTCGGTGAACGGCCTTTCGTTGCTCAAGGCTCGCTGGAACGGCTCGAGGGCGGTGATGCCTCTCGTGTATTTCGCGAGCTGCGGATACTTCGCCTTGTCGATGGTGAAGCCGAGGTACTGGTAGTTGATGAGGTTGGAAACGATGCCGATGTCGGCGAGGGTCAGGGTGTCTCCGACCAGGAACTTCCCTGCAGTCTGTGACTCCAGATACTCAAATACCTTCGGCTGTGTCGTTGCCAGGATCTTGTCGATGACCGACTGATCGGTGGTGCCCTTCAGGATCACCGGCGTGATGATCCTTTGGAAGAAGAGGCCGTGGATCACATTGCGGAAGACGTGGCCGGCATAGCCGTCGAAGAACAGCACGCGGCTGAACGCAGGGGTATCGGCGGGCAGGATTGCCGGGGCGGCCCTCTTGCGCTCCATGTAGAAGCAGATGGCGGTCGACTCGGCGAGCGTGAGGTCGCCGTCCTGCATCGCCGGTACGAGGCCGGTTGGGCTCAACGTACTCCAGTTCGGAGGTGGAGTGAATGGGATCACCGGCTCCACCTTGTGCTCGATGCCCTTCAGGTTCGCCGTCACGAGCGCTTTTCGTACGTGGACGGAAATCGGAACTCCGTAGACCGTGAGCATGATAGGCTCCTTTCGTGTTGGCCGCCGGCCGGAATCCGGGACAGCGGTTCGTGTTGCCGGAGCGCGCGTGCGTCCGGATGGCTCAGGTCAAAGCTTGCGGACGGGCTAGGCGGCCCGGCGCACCGGGAACTGGATCTCCACCATTGCCCCTTCGAAGCCGGGTGGGTCCGTGACCGGCTCCAGGAAGACCTCGCGGCACGGCCCCGCTATTTCGTAGCGGTTGGCCTCGATCCAAGTACCGACGGCACCGAACGAGGCATGGCTCTGGGCGTTGGTGCCGGGTCTGACGATCGTCGCCATCGTCGCCACCGCCGGCAGCTCGCCCGCCTGCAGCACGCGGCAGCCGGCAATGCGCACCGTTGCGTTCGATGGCCGCTTCAGGGAGAAGCCGATCTCCAGGTCGAGCTTTTCATCCTCTAGATCGTTGCGCGCGACGACGATCAGCTTGTCGCGCACGGCGTGACCAATTTGCCTGGTGCCTTCCTCCGCAACGGCGCGCACCATCGGCATGACTTCGTCCATGCTGTCGAATGAGGACCGCAACGAGAGGAAGGGTGTCGACGGAACCGACTTGAGCACCACGTCGTAGTCGTCGATCCCGCCCTGGCGATCGATCTGCGCAATGCGCGATTCGATATGCCGCAGGCGAGCCTGTTCCTCGCCGAGGGATTGAGCGAGCTGCGCGCGCTTCATCGTCAGCATGGCGCGCAGCTCGGTCGCAGAGATTTCATTCGCCAGAAGCGGTCCGATCTGCTCCAGCGAGAGGCCGAGCTCCTTCAGCGCCAGAATGCTGTTCAGCCGCGGCAGCTGGCGGATGGTGTAATAGCGGTAACCCGTCTCGGGGTCGGTGTGGGCCGGTCGCAGGAGGCCGAGCTGGTCGTAAAACCGCAACTGCCGTCCCGAGACCTGGGCGATCTGAGCAAACTCTCCAATGCGAAACATCCTTCCTCCGGGCCCCGAGGCTTGGTGTTCTTGTTTGAGCCCCCTTATGCCGGTTTGACGCTACGTCAAAGTCAAGGGCGTTTGCACGGGCTACTAAGGGCCGCAGTCACCGGCGCCACCCTATCCAACACGGGGCCCTCCTGTAGAGGAGGTGAAGTCCTCCACGTCGCGCCAGCGAAAGCCCTCCCAGTGCTGGAGGGCGCACCGGCCAAACCTCCCGAATGGTCTGAGAAACCCGATTTCGAGCAGACGCAGTTTCTACAGGTCCGCAGACGCGCAGGCTGGCCGCCCCCTACGCAACCGTTGGCGGTGCGAGGCCCTTTTCCTTGATGGTTTGGCTCACGAGTTCGGCAACGCGTCGCGGATTCTCCTCTGACAGAAAATGATGGCCCGGCCCGAAGGGCTTCACTTCCAGACGGGGCAAGAGCGCCTTAAAGCGCTCGAACTTGGCCTGCGACGGTGGATAATCCTCCGAGACGATGACACCCGGGCTTGGCATCAGCCACGTGACCGGCAGGGTGACAGCGGGAAGGCGGCTGCAAGCAGCGCCGCCGCGAATGGTGGTGGAGCTACCTGTGAGGCCCGGCGGCGGCAACGGCGCAGAATGCCTGAGTTGGGAGCCATTGTTACCGCGTCGATCACCTGCTTGCATAAGGCGCACACAGAGATGGCCGATCGCCCGCTACGCTGCCTTGCTACCAGCGCCACGGGCTTCCTGGGCCGCAACATCGTCGCATCCCTCCAGTCGCGCCCGAATATCCGCATGGTTCAGAGACGGCTAAATCGCTTCGAGACAATGTGTCGGTCTCGGCCAATCGAGCCCCCGCAACCATCAGCACCGGAGGCGAGCCCACTGAGGTGCGCCATACTCAGGATGGGCTTGACTCGTCATGGGCGTTCATGCGGTGACACCGCTGTCATCTTCCTGATCTGGGGGTCGCGGCCTCAAACCCGGCCGGGGCCGCCGCTTTGAACTCGATCCCCATGCTGACGACAAGGCGAGTGGACCATGTGCTGACCCTCGTTCACGACCTGGATCAGGCCGCGGCGTGCTATCGCAAGCTGGGCTTCACGTTGACCGAGCGGGGAAGGCATGCGGGCCAGGGCACCTGGAACCGCTGCATAATGTTCGGCGACGACTATCTCGAGCTGTTCGGCGTCGAGGAGGCGGGCGAGCGCAACGCCTCGTGGCGCACATTGCTCGAGGCCGGTCATTCAGGTCCTGCAGCCATGGCTTTGGAGACCGAGGATGATGAGGGCATGGCGCACGAGCTGGTGGCGCGAGGCCTGGGAGACGGGATTTCAAACCAGGTGAAGCGCCCGGTAAGGATCGATGGCGGCGAGCGCGACGCCGAGTTCGGCATCGTTCGCATTTTCGATACAGTGGTCCCCTGGGTCAGGCTCTTCTACTGCCGCCAATTCACTCGTGACGTGGTCTGGCGCCCGGAGTGGCAAAGCCACCCGAACGGTGCCGTTGGGCTGGGCCGGCTCGTCGCACGGCATCCGGAGCCGCAGCAGGCGGCGGCCGAGTTCGAGCGACTGTTCGCTGGTTGCTCAGCGGACGTATCGCCTGACGCGGCGGAGGTTCGGCTGGGCCGAACCCGGCTCGTGGTGAGGCGCGGCGATACAGCGAGGCTCACGACCGTCGGCGTGCGAGTTGCGGTCATCGCCAAGGCGCAGCGCTGCCTTGATCAGGCGGGGGTGCCATATATGCGCGACGGCGATGCGCTGGTCGTAGACGCCGGGCACGCCGCCGGGACAATCCTCGAGTTCACCGCCTAGAAGCCGCGGCTTCGCGTCCGGCAACGCGGCCGCCGACGAAGCACTCGGCGATGTTGCCTCCCGAAAGGTACAGGTGGCCGAACACGGAGCCGAGCTCGCCGACGGCGTAGAGACGCGGAATGGGGGTCCCATCCGGCCGCAGGACACGCTGCCGCGCGTCGTGCACCGGGCCGCCCTGGGTATTCGACACGATCGGCCAGACCGGAGCAAAGACGAACGGCGGCTCGCTGATGGCGGCCATGCTCGGCGGGGGCCTGCCGTGATCGTCGTCCAATCCGTTGCGGACGAGCTCGTTCCAACGCGCGAGCGTCGCGGCCAGTCTCTGAGCCGGCACGCTAGTCGTGGCGGCAAGCTCGTCCAGGGTGCGCGCCCGACGCAGAATGCCGAGCGAGAATGCCCGCTCGTTGTCCGGACCCCAATCGAGCCGCACCCCGCGCTCGTTCCAGGTCGGCCGGCCGAACGGCCACAGCCGGCTGCCGGCATCGTCCGCGATCAGCCACGCCGGAATGGCCGCGAAGTCCTGCACGAGCGGATCGTAGCGCGCGAACGGCCTGGCACCGGTGTCCTGCACATAAGGGTCGTACTCGTTCATAAAGCGGCGGCCACTCCGGTCGATCAGAACCCATGGCATGCGCACCTCGCCGCCAGGGCCAGAGCCCGGCACCCAGTCGGGCAGCCGCTTGGTGCGCACGCCGAAAGGGTAGGCGGGGTCGGGGTGTTTGAACCCATAAGAGCCGTGGTAATGCCACATGTGCCAGAGGTCCGCGCCGAGCGCTTGGGCCATGCGAATGCCGTCGCCGGTGTTGCCGCGGAACGCGGCATTGAGCACGGGTTGCTCGGGCCAATACTGGCGCTGCATGCGCGGGTCGCCCTCGAACCCGCCGCAAGCGAGCACGACGGCGCGTTTCGCCTCGATCGCGCGCAAGCGTCCGCCGATTCTGACAAGGACACCATCTGCACCGCCGTCGCTTGCCCGGACGACTTGCTCCACCCGCGCGTTGGTGCGCGGCACGATGCTGCGCTTGGATAGGTTTCGCTCGATCACGTGGAACAAGCGCCGGCCGCCGGGAGCGCCCTCAACGTGCAGGTACGCCTTGGCGAGATCGAAGCCCTTGATCTCGGCGACTCCCACAAATCCGAACGTATCGCTGCCCTCGAACGGGTAGTTGCCTGCGGCGTCGTGGTGCTCGGCGACGGCGCCGGCATCCACCGCCAGCCGGCTTAGGATGGAGGGCAGCTCCGTCATGCCTTGCGCGAGAACGCCTAGGACCTCGATTGGCGTCGTGCCGCCGTTCGTCCGCTCGAGATACTTCAGCGCAGCGCCGGCATTCTTCGCTGTGCGAACGCCCCCAAACGAGCATATGGAGATGCCGCCCGGATCAGGCATTTTCTCGAGCAGCAAGACGCGCGCGGCAGCATCAGAGGCAGTGATCGCGGTCATCGCGCCGGCAAAGCCGCAGCCGGCGACAACGACATCCGTGCTCTCGTCCCAGTTCATTTAATGCTTCGGTCGTCGAAAGCCCCGGGGAAGGCGAGCTTCAGCCCGGCGATCAACTCGGCGGCCATGTCGGCAAGGATCTCACAGCCCTTCTCGGCCGTGGCGAGCGTCGGATCGCCGCGCACTCCGGTCTTGCTATAATCCAGGGAGGAACTGGGATCGCTGTCGAAGGTCGTTGGAGCGTAGAAGACCGTCTCGGGCTGGTCGAGGGCATGGCCGTAGTCCGGGAGCGCGCGATCCATGCGCACGGCCTCCGGAGCGATCGCCAGCATGACCGAGGTCTCCGATTCATCGGCATGGCCGCCGAGTTTCTGTGCCATCAGCGTGCGCGATCTCAAGCCGAGCGTGCGCACATCGGCGGTGTGCACGCGAACCCCGGTCGCCTCGTAGAAATCCCTCACCGCGATCCGCAGCACAGGCTCGGTGGACACGCCCGTGTTGATGACCGCGATGCGCCTCACGCCATCGCGCACGAGCTTCTCAAACGTCTCAATCAGCAGCGCGCGAAAGGTCTCGGCAGAAATGTGCTGGCTCCCTGGATAGCGCACGAACGTCGGGTAGTAGCCGAAGCAGATCACCGGTGCGACGATGACTGTGAGCTCGGCCGCCAACCGGTTCGCGAGCTCCCGCGCGTAGAGGAAATCGGTGTTGAGGGGCAGGTGGTGACCATGCTCCTTGCAGATGGCGCCGATGGGAATGATGACGGGCCAGCCCTCATCGATGCGCGACTTGGCCTCGGGCCATGTCAGCGTCTCGAGCCAGACACCTTTCATCCGAGCCACCTCTCGAAGAACCGGCGAACGTCGGGGCCCCAGAGCAGGCTGCCACGCCCGGCGAGGAGATGCCCTTCCATGGGTGTATGACCGAAGGCCGGATAGATCCTGGCCTCGTGCAGCTTGCCTGCAGCCTGCAGCGCGGCAGCCAACTCCTTTGTCGGCCGGATCGAGAAATCGTTGGCGGCCTGTGCAAGGAATATCGGTTGTGTGAGCGCCTCGGCAGCCTCGATCAGGCGGGCGGCGATAGTCGGATTGCGGTCCCAGTTCATGGCCGCCCCGGCAAAGTCGACGGCGCAGCGGAAGGCGGGGTCCAGGCTCGCCGCCAACAGAGCGTTCACGCCGCCGAACGAGCTGCCCATCACCGCGATCCGCTTGGCATCGACCGCCGGCAGCCCCGCCGCATACTTACGGGCCGCAAGCACGTCCTGAGCCTCGCGCTCGAGGCGCGACACGAGCTGGCGATTGTACGCCGGAGTGAATTCCGGTGCCGGGCATTCGGAACGCCAGTCCGGGCCAGGCGACTTGGCGTAGCCGTGCCGATGCGGGAAGAACGACGCCAGCCCCCAGGACGCGAGCAGTACCGGGAGTGCGGGAACCGCAGTGTCGTCGTGGGGCTCCTTGAGGCCGCTGCCGTGGTTGTAGATCACGCAGGGGAACGGGCCCGGCCCCGGTGGTGCCCAGAGATAGCCGAAAAGCCTGCGGTCCTGGCTTTCAAATTGATGCTCAGCTGGAGTGGCGGCGATGCTGTTGACCGCGACGTCGTCGCTCCAGCCGTCGGCATGCGGGGCACGGGTCTCAAACAGCCGCTCAAAGCGGTCGATGTTGCCCCGCATCTCCGTCCTTACCGCGCCGAAGGCCGGGCTCTTGGCGCGTGCGTCGAGGTCCGCCTTGTGCTCCTCCTCGCTCGCGAAAGTGCCCTGCCAGGCCACATCCGGGCCGTCCGCTGAAGGGTCCGACTTGACGTAGATGCTGCCCGCCTGCAGCCCGATCTCGACCCGAACAGCGCACGCCTTGCGGCGGGTGGCGAGCACGGCGTCACGGCGGCCCGGCTTGGCATAGTAGTGGGTACGCTCGATGATCATCGCTCCTCCGGTCACATCGCTTCGCCGACGAAATGGCATCGCGCTCTATGCCCCTCGCCGTAGTCCAAGAGCTCGGGCGGCAGACTCTTGCATACATTCTGTACGATCGGGCAGCGGGTATGGAATGCGCATCCTCGGGGTGGGTCGAGCGGGCTCGGAAGGTCGCCCTCGAGCATGCCGCTCGGGCCCGCTGTTGCACCGGGTTCGGGCTTCGGCACCGCGGCGATGAGTGCGCGCGTGTAGGGATGCAGCGGACGGCGAAAAATGTCGTTCTCGTCGCCGATCTCGACGATCCGCCCGAGGTACATGACGGCCACGCGATGGCTCAAGTGCCGAACCACCGCCAGGTTGTGAGAGACAAACACGTAGCTGACGCCGAAGCGTTCCTGGATCTCCTTGAAGAGATTCAGTATCTGCGCCTGAATCGACACGTCGAGGGCGGACACGGCTTCATCGCAGACGATTATCCGCGGCGACGGCGCGAGCGCGCGCGCGATGCCGATCCGCTGGCGCTGGCCGCCGGAGAACGCGTGCGGATAGCGCAGCATGTACTCCGGCGGAAGCCCGACCACGTCGAGCACCTCCGCGACACGCTCCCCGATCTTCCGGCGCGGCCATGCGAGATTGGCCAGCGGCTCGCCGACGATATCGCGCACGCGCATTCTCGGGTCGAGCGAGCCGAAGGGGTCCTGAAACACGGCCTGAAGCGACCCGCGGACGTCGCGCATCCGACGCTCACTCGCCGACGTAATGTCGCGTCCGTCGAACAGGATGCGGCCTGACGACGGCCTGATAAGCCGCAAGATCAGGCGTGCCAGCGTGGTCTTGCCGCAGCCGCTCTCGCCGACGATGCCAAGCGTCTGGCCGGACTCCAGGGAGAAGGAGACGTCCTCCACAGCCCGCAGCAGGCAGGCCGACCGCTGGCCGCCCACCTCGAACTGCTTGGACACGGCTTCGACGGTGAGCAGCGACGTCATGCGCCGGGCTCCACGACGTTGATCCCTTCGCCCGCACGATGGCATCGGATGCGGCGGCCGTCACCCGCGGTCTCGAGCAACGGCAGCTTGCTCCGGCAGCGGTCGACGGCGGCGGGGCATCGCGGGTGAAAACGGCATCCGCTCGGGAAGCGGTCGGCCGGCGGCGTCGTGCCGCTGATCTGATTGAGGCGGGCGACCTTTGTATCGAGCCGCGGAGCCGATCGCAAAAGCAACTGCGTGTAGGGATGTCTCGGCCAAC